>JALUUZ010000227.1 GCA_027021095.1 Gammaproteobacteria bacterium | reverse complement strand
CTGTAATTCGGCTTTGTCGAGTTGCTCTCCGGCAACCGGCGCCTGGTCTGCCAGCTGATCGATCCAGTCCAGCGCCGCCCCTTCCTGGTCAGCCGGATTGGCCGCTATTCGCTGCTGTGTGCGCTGGCGCTGCCGGTAATAATCGATAATCTTGTTGCTGATCAAGCGATTCAGGTAGTGGGAAAAATTCTTTATCACCGACGCGTCTTGCTGTGCCGGGCGCAGGAGATCCATCAGTTTCATAAAGATCTCCTGCACCAGGTCATCACAGTCACTGACTGCAACCGCCTTGCGCACCCGGCTATAGACATGATCACCCACCAGGTCGATCAGGCCGGCAAAAGCCGTATTGAACTCCTCGAGCGACCCGGCATTGACCAGTCTTTTTACGATAAATTGAGCTTGTTCATTCATTTTCATTCTTCTACACACGATTCTTCCATACCGCACCGGCTAATCCAATCCCAATGCCTCGAGCTCGGTTGCGCTGAGCTTGAACGGGACCGCCGGGCCGCGGGGCCGGTTGATCCGCGCCAGCAGTGCCCTGGTACTGACCGGCCATAACACGCAGACCCTGGCCGCGTTGCTGCTGACAGGCCTGTTGCGAAAGACCCTGCTTCCCAATACCTGGGTGGAATAGCAGAACTTTATCCTGCGTGCGTACACCCGCGCCGACTCCAGCCTGTAGTCCGCGTCGGCAAACGACTTGCCGGCAACCAGCTTCACCAGCGGCTGCAGCCAGTGCGTGTTCCACAACACCACGGCGGCATGCTTACGCTCGATCGCGATCACCTCCTTGCCGACGGTAAACACTTTCCGGTCGAGTGCATCTGCATAAGCCACGCGTGTCAGCGTGTTACCTTTGTCCGGCGACAGCAACAGTAACTGGCCGCTCTTGTAATAATAGGAGTTGTTGTCGCTCGCCGTCAACAACAACTGCCTGCCGTCAGCGAGAAACCGTACCCGCGCGATATGATCCGGAGTCGGAATAAAACGATACCGCTTCGTCCTGGTATCGAACAGGCGCACGCCTTCCGCATGCGCCAGCGCTACCCAGCGGCCATCCTTCGACACATCGATATCGGTCAAGGCCTTGAAATCATCAGGCCGGGAACGGTAAACATAACGCCCTGTCCTGTAGTGCCGGATGGCCAGCCGCAGACCACCTTTTTCGTGCAGGTACGCATAGACGATACTCTCCAGCCGTGGACTGATCCGCAGTACCTTGATCTCGCCGGCCACGTCACTGCGCAGCATCCGCCTGGCAAAGCGATGATCCCAGATCTCGTACTCGTTGTTCTGCCGGTGCTGCAACACCACGACGGGAGCGTCCGGATTGTAGTAGTGATATTTAAACCTGCCTGGCATCCTGCGCACCAGCGCCCCGGTTTTCAGGTCGACCGCCAAAAACCGCCGGCGCATGGTGCGCAGCAGCAGGCGATTCCCGGCGACGATCGTGTAGTAACGCAGTTTCGCCTGGTGATGCTGCAGCTTGAAGACCTGTTTGTTATCGGTATAACGATAGACGCTCAGTGACCGGTCCGCGCCGACCAGGATCACCGACCCGGTCGGTGGATGCAATTGGGCGCGCACCACCGGTACGGTGGACAGGCTGAGCTTTTTTGTCACCCGCCCGCTGCCTTTGCCACTGCCGCGTATTTCCAGCTCCAGGCTGCTGTCACCGGTACGATACAGAAAATATTCTTTTTTTCCCTGCTGCCGGAAATCCAGCAACGGCCTGTCCGCCTGTCCAGTAAGCATCCCGGACAGCGCCGTGTCGTCCCAGACCTTGACACTGTAGTCCTTGGACACGGTCAACAGCTGCCGTTTCCGGCTAGAATGTTTCAAGCTGATGATACTGTCGATATGTCCCTTCAATATACCGTGCAGCCCGCCGGGGCTGCCCTGGCGGTGAAGCTGCACCGTGTTGCGGTTTGACCTTGTCGACGCCATGAGCTCGAGCCGTTTACCCCGGCGCCTGACGGTCAACTGGTACAGCCTGTCGATTCCACGCAGAGCGGTTTTGCCCTTGTAGTCGTAGCGCTGCAGACCCTTGTCCAAGCTCCCCGTGTTGAACTCGAGCCGGTACTTGTTCTGGTCGAAACTGTTGTGGTAGGAGAAATAGACCTGCCCCGCATCCGTGACGGCCAGGAGATTGATCCCCTTGCGCTTGAACCCGTGATCGGCATACACCGCGGTCTTGCGATAACTCGACGCATCGTAGGCGAGCAGCAGCTCGTCGCCCTGCTGCGGCACCAGGTAGATCCGGTGGTTCGGACGGACATAGACACTATGGACTTTCCGGTCATAGAAGCTGCGGAAGACGCCGGTCCGGACATCGAGTGTGTTCAACCCGGTCGATCGATGCTGAAACAACACGCCATGCCCGTTGACGAACCCGAGTGCATTCCACTGCTTGCGGCTGCGGCCGCGTTCAGTGACCGGCGGCAGCGGAATCTCGTGCTTCAGTACAAAACCCTTGCTGGCGATGACCTGCACCCTGTCGAAATAATCGATGACCAGGGTCTGCTGGTCCGGCGCCACCAGGATCGAGACGACCTCGCCGCGCTTGCCGCGCCCCGGCTTGAT
>JALUUZ010000226.1 GCA_027021095.1 Gammaproteobacteria bacterium | reverse complement strand
AATTACCGCAGGCTTGCCGCCGCACACACAGTCCGCATAGCACACCCGTTTCCCCGGCCCGGTCACTGGCAATCGCACAGATATTGTCCATAATAAATACAATGGAAGAGCTTTTGTAACTGCAGACTATTCTAACAAAACGACAAGATATCCTGTTTGGCACTCTCCATCGTTTGATTGCGCTCCAGTCCTGCGACTGCGCTAACCATTATTCAATAAATGGCCACAGAACAAAAGGAGGATGACAGTAATGAATCAATATTGTGTGATCGTTGCCAACGGAACCAAGACCCGATTTTTTACCCTGGAGAACTCAGAGTTTCCGGAAATCGAATCCAGCCCGACATTGGTGGAGACCAATACCGTTGTACACCCGGACCACGACGCGCACCACGCCAAATCACCGCGTGCCGAAGAACTGAACGTCAGCGCCAAGGCACAAAAGCCTGGCTACAGCAAGGCGGCTTCGCAGGCGCATGACCGCCGTTATGTCAAAAACATTGCCAACGAAGCGTCGAAGCTCAACCAGGCGCAGCATATTTCAGCACTGGTCCTGGTCTCGCAAAAACGCATGCTTGGCGACCTGCGCAGCGCGATGAAAAACAAGCTGCAGGGCGTCAATACCCTTGAACTCGCCAAGGATCTGAGCAAGTTGAGTCCTTGGGAGCTGCATAATTACCTGGCCAAGGAAAAACTGCTGCCGGAACGCAAAAAGCCGACGCATACCCATTGACCCACCCGCGGGCCGTTTTGCACCACCCCTTTACCGCGACGAAAGGGTAAACCGCGGGCTGACCTTTTTCCTCCAGATGACAGGGATGTCACCCTCTAGCCCGCATTTCTCACCACCCTTCTACTGCGACGGCACCATGGCACGCCCTGGGTGGTTTTCGCTCGGTCGGAGTGCTCGACATAGTGTCGACTATGCCTGCGCGCTCCTCGGTCGCGAAAGCCACCCATGCCGCACCCTTGCACCGTCTCGCGACGAACAGTGGTGAGAAATGCGGGCCAGCCCAAGCACAACCCTTGCCGCAATATGACTCTAAAAACCGTATATAAAGTAACTGAATTGATATCGATACATTGCGCAAGTCTCGTCTACACTGCACTGGATCCCGTTCGATAGATCGTTTTGCTACCTGCATAGAATCACCCTGCCCCGATTCTGCTAGACATCCTGTTGTAATCGTTTATGATTTTCAAATGACAAAGAATCTACTACAGCTCCTGGCAGGCTATATGGTACTGACGAACAGTTTTGCTGCAGGCACGTTACCGGACTACCACGCAAACCCGCAGCAGCACGTAAAAAAGCTTTTGCGCAAGTACGACCGGCGCCATACCAACAATGTGCTGATCGTCGACATCGGCAAACAGCGCATGCACCACTACCGCGGCACGCAACTGCTCAAAACCTACAAGGTCTCGACGTCCAAGTTCGGGATCGGCAGCCGCGCCGGCAGCCAGAAAACCCCGCTTGGCGTACACTGGATCAAAAAGAAAATCGGCAGAAACGCAAAGTTCGGCACCATTTTCAAAGCCCGGATCAATACCGGCAAGCGTGTCAAGATCATCACTGACAATTCGCCTAGTAAGGCTGACTATGTCACCAGCCGTATCATGTGGCTGCAGGGGCTGGAACCCGGGAAAAACCGTGGTTACCGTATCGATTCCTTCAAGCGTTATATCTATATCCACGGTACCGGCGAAGAAGGCCGTATCGGCAGGCCTGCGTCGCATGGCTGCGTACGCATGTACAACCGTGACGTGATCGAGCTGTTCGACAAACTGCCTGTGTACACGCTGGTCAATATCATCCGCTAGTCTCCCCCGTATGAATGTCCGGGTCAACGGTGAAACACGCCAGCTTCAGGAACCCTGTACCCTGGCGCAGTTGATCGAAACTCTGGGACTGGCCGACAAACGGATCGCTGTCGAGGTCAATCACGAAATCATCCCGCGCAGCCGGTATGCTACCCACTTGCTGGCAGAAGGTGATAAAATAGAGGTCGTGCACGCCATCGGTGGTGGCGCCCACTGAGTTAGCCAGCTGTTTTAGCCGATTTGATCCAGGAGTAACTACCATGTCCACAGTCATGCAGCGCCCCGCCGCTTCCGCAGAAGACCAACTCGTTATCGCAGGAAAATCCTACCACTCGAGGCTGCTGGTCGGAACCGGCAAATACAAGGACATGGAAGAAACCAGGCAGGCCACCGAGGCCAGCGGCGCGCAAATCGTCACCGTCGCGATCCGCCGCACCAATATCGGCCAGAACGAGGGGGAACCGAACCTGCTCGATGTCATCCCGCCACAGCGGTATACCTTGCTGCCGAATACCGCCGGTTGCTACACCGCCAAGGATGCAGTCCGCACCTGCCTGCTGGCACGTGAACTGCTGGACGGGCATTCGCTGGTCAAACTCGAGGTGCTCGGCGACGAAAAAACCCTGTTCCCGGATGTTGAACAGACACTGGAAGCCTGCGCAGTACTGGTCAAAGAGGGTTTCGACGTCATGGTCTATACCAATGACGACCCGATCGCCGCCAGGCGTTTCGAGGACATGGGTTGTGTCGCGGTCATGCCGCTGGCTGCACCGATCGGTTCCGGGCTTGGGATACGCAACCCCTATAATATTTTAACCATCGTCGAAAACGCCTCGGTGCCGGTTCTGGTCGATGCCGGTGTCGGCACAGCCTCGGACGCTGCGCTGGCGATGGAGCTTGGCTGTGACGGGGTACTGATGAATACCGCGATTGCTGGTGCACAGAATCCAGTACTGATGGCAGCAGCGATGAAAAAGGGGGTCGAGGCGGGCAGAGAGGCCTATCTGGCCGGCCGCATTCCGAAAAAACGCTTTGCCAATGCATCATCACCCATCGAAGGCGTGTTCTTCTGAGCACGCGGTAATGCATGCCAACGTCCCGGCCACTACGCAGAATCCGCAGTTTCGTCCGGCGCGGACGGGTGACTGCTGCACAGGCACGTGCGCTGCGGCAGCTGCTGCCGGAATATACCTACCATCCCGGCCATTTTCCGCAACAATCCGGACAACGCCTGTATCTCGAAATCGGTTTTGGTAACGGTGACAGCCTGGCAGCCATGGCTGCAGAAAATCCGGATGCCTGCTTCATCGGCATCGAAGTGCACCAAGCCGGTGTCGGACGTCTGCTGCTGAATCTCGCGCAACGGCAGTTGCACAATGTGCGCCTGCTGAATACCGATGCCATCGAGGTGCTGCAACAAGGCAGACTGGAGTTACTGTTTGACGGCATCTACCTGCTTTTCCCGGACCCGTGGCCGAAAAAAAAGCACCACAAGCGCAGGATACTGACCAGGGAGTTTGCCGCGCAGGTCAGTTCACATCTTAAACCTGGGGGCTACTTCTGCATTGCTACGGATTGGCAGGAATACGCCGACGCGATCGTCACGACGCTGGAAAACGTGCCGGCGCTGCAACCGGTCAACAACCCGCAATCCCTGCCCGCTTTTATTCCAAGGCCCGCGACCAAGTACGAATTGCGTGGGCGCAGACTCAAACATAAAGTCATCGACCTGGTCTACCGCCGCGCAACAGCCTAGCCCGCATTGCTCACCACTCGTCCCGCTACAAACGGTGGCGAGAAATGCGGACTAGGTTCAATGCAGCCGCCAGACCTCGTAACGCTTTTCGATACGCCGGAACACCAGGCGCTCGAAAATATAAGACAACAGGCCGATAAACACGATACCAAGCATCATTGCCGCATTGGAGCCAAGTTCGTCCGACATCGCCACCAAGTGTCCCAGGCCGACACCGATACCACCCACCATCTCAGCAGCCACCAGCGCCCGCCAGGCCTGGCTGAAGCCGATCCTCAGGCCCGCAGTGATAAACGGCAGGCTCGCCGGCAGGTAGACGTAAAAAAACAATTGTTTAGGTTTCGCACCCAACGCCCTGGCCGCACGTACCTCCTGGCCCTTGATCGTCAATACCCCTTCCATGATGGCGATGATCATCGGACTGACGGCCGCGATATAAACCACCAGTACGATCGCAGTGAATTTCTCGAACATCAAAATCAGCAACGGCGCCCAGGCGATCGCGGGAATCGACATAAATACTCCGTTCAACGGAGTGATATATTCACGAAAGCCCTTACTGAATCCAGCCATAAACCCCAGAAACAGCGCAACGATAAACGCACCAACGAACCCGATTACGACCTCTTTGAAACTTTGCCAGATATGCGCGCCAAGCGACCCCAATGTCCACCAGTATTTTTTCGGCTCTTCTCCACCGGCGGTGTAATACGTATCATGCGCATCGGTCGGTGTTTTCACCATCTCCCAGAATTCGGCTACGACCTCCCAGACCTGTGGAATCACCCTGTTCTCGAACACAAACGCATCCATAAAATAGACCGCGAGTATCCAGAACAACAACAATGAAGGAATGGAAAACCACGACCATGAAAACTGGAAATTCTTCTGCTTTACGGGTAGTCGTTCATCTTGTACGGAGCTCATATTATTGTTGCCTTTATCAGTCTGCTATAAACAACGGCCAGCCTCACCGATAACAACTGCGAAGACTGGCCATTGGTTCAATAGTGAAGTCTGACTGTGATCAGTTTGCTGCTTTCAGTAAACTGTCGTCAATCAGCTCATTTGCCGAAAGATCCTTTTTGATGTATCCAAGTTTGCGTGAATAGTTCATCAGGCGCTGGACGAACTCCTTGTCTTTTGCTGTCAGGTTTGACTGCCAGCCAAGCCGTTGCCTGGCCATGCTCAGCATTTCAGCCGGGGTATGTACCTTCCCCTTGTCATCTTTCACTTCTGTCAAGTGGAAAGCCTTGGCAATGATGTCGTTTCCTGCGGTAGGACTGGAGTTAAGGAATGCCACTGCCTTCTTGTGCGCCTTCAACACCTTGATGATCTCTTCACGTTTTTCCTTCAGCGCCTTCGGCATCGCCATGATGACATACCAGGGGTACTGAGGAAGCTCTTTGTTCACATCCAGGATCAACTTGGTCTTGCCACGCAACAGGTATTTACTGGTAAACGGTTCCCAGACGAACGCGCCATCGACAACCTTGTTCTCCACCGCGGCGCCCATGTTGCCCGGTTTCATCGGCCGGATCTCCAGGTCCTTACGCGGATCGAGCTTTGACTTTTCTGTCAGCACGAAACCCCTGAGCAACACGTCCATGCCACTGCCGATCTTGACGCCGGCCATTTTCTTACCGCGCAGACCGGACACCTTGGTAATACCGGAATCCTTGCGCACGATCACCGCAGCCTGGCCATAGTTGACTTTGGCAATGATCTTGCTCTTCAACCCCTTGGAATACCAGTGATAGACAGGCGGGGTTCCGATATAGGCGAGATCCAGCTTACCTGACATCAGTCCCTGGCGTACCCTGGGGCCACTGGTAAAAGACTGCAGCTCAACCTTGATTCCCTGCTCTTTGAAATAACCCTTCTTGTCTGCAATCAGAACAGGCGCATTGGCCATCGCATAAACCCAACCGATACGAATTACCTTTTGCGGCTTGTCTGCAGCCATACTCCATGTACCTGCTACAAGCGACAACACAAACACTAAAAACGATCTTGTGATAATTTTCATCGTACTCTCCTCTTTACGTTTTACTTCCCGACTCTCGACACAACTAAGCAACCACCGCGCTCTTCGCGACTTCCTCGATATCGTTTCTGAGATCCTTTTTATATTCCCAGAACAAGTCACAAGTTCGTGTTTCCTGACCTGATCTTGGTCTGGGTATCTCTGATTTAAAGTCCTTATAGATACCATGTGGTGGCCGATTTAATACAATGATACGATCCGACAGATAAATTGCCTCATCGATATCATGTGTAATAAATACTACTGTCTGCCCAAGCTCCTCCCAAAGCACCAATAACTCGTCATTCATATCATCACGGGTAATGGCATCCAGGGCGCCGAAAGGCTCATCCATCAGCAACAGGCGGGGCTCGAGCGTCAATGCCCTGGCCAGCGATACACGTTGCTGCATACCGCCCGACAACTTCAATGGCAGGTAGTCTTCAAAACCTTTCAGGCCAACCATCGCCAGGTAATGCATCGCCTTTTCGCGCATTTCAGATGGGCTGAGTTCGCCCGCCATCTTCAACCCGAACTCGACATTTTCGATGGTGCTCAACCACGGAAACAGCGTCGCGTGCTGGAACACATAACCGAAATGCGGATCCTCCGGTTTCAGCGGGGTTCCACGCAACAGCACACTGCCTGAGTCAGGCTCCAGAAAGCCGGAAAGAAGGTTTAACAGTGTCGTTTTGCCACAGCCAGAAGGGCCGATGATGGAAAGAAACTCTCCGGGCTGCACGGTGATATTGAGGTTTTCAAAGATCGTAAGCTGGCCATACGAAAAATAAAGATTGTCTATTACCAGCGGATCACCGCCGACATGTTGAACCGAGTCCACAATTCTCTCCCGTCATATCACAAAAAAAACAGTTTGATACATTTAAATTACATTGGATGTCATCTATATGACAACAAAAGTAAACGCAGTTACCAGGTACGCTTGGTATAATTTAAACAGACACCTTATTTTATAAGGAGACGTATTCTGTGCTGGTGTCCTGCTCGGGATTCACAGTAGCATTTCATTATATAATTATTGTTCCCTGAATTACTTGCATTGAATATTTTATTCGACTTTTTCTACCTTTGGTATCGAGTCTATTGGATTCGAGTCCAAACCGCAATCAATTCATTTTAATACAATATTAAAGGTAGTCTATTATCAATCAATGAATAATTCGGTTTTTCTTACAGTTTCTTTCTAATTTTATATTGCCTCTGCAAGCAAGGCCTCAACAGGACTCATTCATACCGCCCTGCTCACCACTCTCCGGCTTTGAATCGACCGGGAGACTGCTGACCCATTTGTTATTCTGTATATAGATCGTCTTGTTTTCTATGCGTAAAAACCCCTGCCGCTTCAGATTACTCAACACACTGGTTACTGTCTGGCGGGTGGCCCCGATCATGTCTGCCATTTCCTGGTGCGTCAAACAAATGTCGAGCTTGTATTCACGTCCATTGTCCTTGCCATGACGTACACAGAGTCGAGTCAGTAATTTGGCGACCCGTGAAGCCACGTCGTCTGCGACCAGGTTGGTCATTACATCACCCAGTTCCCGCAGGCGGCAGGCCAACAACTCGATTACACGAAACGAGATTTCAGGATAGGCCATCAGGTACTTGGTAAACAGATCACGTTTTATTCGCAGTACACGGACATTGGTACAGGCATGTGCGTGAACCACGCGGCGGGTTTCGCGCATGATTTCGGCGATACCAAAAAGCTCTCCGGGAAAACAAAACCATAGAATGACTTCTTTCCCCTCGGGTGTCAGCTCGTAGATCTTGGTTCTGCCGCTCAGCAGTACATAGACACAATCACTGGCCGCGCCTGCGTTGAAAATAAGCTGGTCTTTCTTGACATTGAACGTCGCACCAATGGAAAACAACTCCTCTTTCGCAGCTTTCGGCATCTCGGCTAGAAAGTCGTAGGGGCGCACAAACCAAAGTTCGTCCATATCGCCTTATCCTCCATTACTACTAATTTTCTAATTTTCTAATATACTGTCCGGCTGCTTGCAACACCAACCTGGCTACTCACTCTACAGTATACATGCATACTGGCCATAAATCAGGCATGTCTGCCAGCCGACTGACCACCGCAGACTGAACATGGTGCTATATCCAACGCAAACATGCAATCACTATTCGACTGTAAAAATAAAATCCGTCACAATTGGAATATAAAAAAACAACAATTTTCACAGCATATTATGTGTAGGTCACAACCAAAGTATTCTCAAAGGTAAACTGTAAAATGAAAAAAATGTCCGACAAAGAACTGAAAGAAAAACTGGGCGATTATTTCGCACCTGAAGGCTATTACCAGAAAGTCAAGGACATGCCTTTCCTCGGAAAAGTCACCTGTCATACCAAGCAGCTGGTGGCAGGAAGCTGGGAGGAAATCGTGCTGGACTACGAGGTCGGTGCTTCAGGTATCGCCGATGGGGCATGGATCAAGGCCACGTTCAAGTTCTATTCCGACTGGGCATTGTTCCAGACTACCGATCCCAAAGGGGCCAATTATGTTTCCGCCGAATACCAGGCCGGTCCCTGCCTTCCCGGTCAAAGCCCGGCCACGGTGCAATCGCTCAAGGTACGCTTTGACCAGAAAGGCCATGAGCGTCCGTTTCAGAAAGCAGTCATCGTCGATACTGTCGACGGCTACCTGAAACCCGGTGATCATATCATTATCCGGCTTGGTGACAAACGTGCCGGCGGTCCGGGCACGCGTGTGCAGACCTTTGTCGAAGAGGGCTTCCGGTTCCGTTGCTATATCGACCCGCTTGGCACTTCACGTTTTTCCGATATTCCAGGCGACGTCGTCATCGATATTATTCCAGGGGTACCTGAAAAAATGGTGATGACTGGATCGCGGCTGTTACGTAAAGGTGAAAAGCTGCCGCTGCGGGTACGCCTCGAAGACGGTTGGGGCAACACCTGCCGTGACATCAAAGGTGGACAGGTCGAAATCACTGCCACACTGAAAGACACCGTTGTCTATCAAAAGACCGTCGCGCTTGCCGAAACCGGCTGGGCCTATGCACTGATCGAAGACATTCCAACCACTGAGGCCGGTGAACTGGTGATTACTGCACGCGAGCTCGACCGACCGGAAGTGGAAAATACGGTATTCTACACCACAGTATCTGAAGACCTGGAAGTACCGCGCTTGTTCTATGGTGATCTGCATGTGCACTCTGACGATACAGTCGGCACCAACAATACCGTTTACAACCTGGAATACGGCCGTGACATCGCCGGCCTGGATGTACTCGGATACACCGCAAACGACTTTCAAATCACCAAGGCCAACTGGGACCGGGCCGTAGAGAATATCGACACGATCAACCAGGACGGCAGCTTCGTCTGTTACCCGGGAACCGAGTGGTGCGGCAACTCCTGTGCCGGCGGTGATCACAATGTCGTCTTTCTGCATGGCAAAAAACCCGAGTTTCCGTTCGATGCGCAAGGCAATATTGCGCGCTCGTTCGAGTGGAACGAAGACATGGAAGGCGACACCATCCAGCCGGGCACCTGGCCGGTCGACGAACTGTTTGCCACCTATATCCATGATCCAGAAGGTCACTTGCTGATGCCGCATGTAGGCGGCCGGCGCTGCATCATGGACTGGCATCACCCTGTCCTGGACCGGCTCGTGGAAATCGGCTCCGCCTGGGGCCAGTTTCCATGGTTGTACCAGGATGTCATGCAGCGAGGCTACAAGCTCGGTGCTTCGGCCAACGGCGATGAACACCGTGGCCGCTGTGGCGGTGGTGTACCCGGCACTGCAGTCTTTGGTGTCAAAGGCGGTGTGACCGGTATCATCGCCGACAAGCTGGACCGCAAGACCGTCGGCCAGGCACTGCGTGCGCGCCATACCTGGGCAACGACTGGAGAACGCACGGTCGCGCTGGCACGTTGCGGCGACCATATTCAGGGTGACGAACTGGTTTCCAGCGGCGATGCGTCCGTGGATTACCGCTTCCTCGGCGATGCAGGCTGGGATGAAATCGCTGCGTTCGATCACAACGGCCTGATCTGGAAACGCAACCTGATCGAAGAAGCAGGCTTTTCCGACCGGCGTATCCGCATACGCTGGGGCGGTGCCCGGATCAAGGACCGCTATCGCTGGGCGGCATGGAAAGGCAGGATCACGATCACCAACGGCGTAATCCATACATTCAACGGCATGGGATTCGAACACTCGGAAGAAACATGCTGGCGCGACAAGGGCAATGCGATCGGCTTTATGTCCGACACCTATGGTGACTGTGACATCATTGAAATCGACCTGTCCAACCTGGCGAATTGTAAAATCAAGATCGAAGGCACGATCGATGGCTATGTCAAAGTCGGCAACCCGCTGGACGGCAATCCGTTCGTTCACTGCCCAAGCTTCTGCTGGGAGTTCACCGGCCTGGAACTGATACAAAGCGGCGCCTTGCGCAAGGAGCTGGGTGGCACCGAGCTGTTCCTGGCAGCCGAAAGACTGTCGGACACGCCATTGCCACGCGATATCTCCGGCACGCTGAACGTGGAATCAGAAAACGGCCCGCATGGATTCCGGCCGGTCTATTTCGCCGGGCGCCAGATCGACGGCTCCATGGCCTGGACTTCTGCTCTCTTCATCGAGTTCAAATAAACTCGATAACCCGACCTCTATGGTTCACACTAGTCGGGCTGGCAAGGCTTTTTTCGTCAGCCCGATTTCTTTTTACCTTTTCAGCCTGCTCAAACCAAAGCCCTGATAGATCTCGGCTGTCTGTCGGCTGAGCATAAACTGTGTACAATCCTGCACTAGTGCACTGCCGTCCCGCTTAGGCGCAATAAAATAGTCGGTAATGACATGCACGTCCGCCGGCCTGTCGGTGCCGGACCCACAGACAGGTACATGTTCCAGGCGTTCAGAAAAAATCGTCGCAAATCGCAAAGCCAAGTGGTGATACAACAATGTAACGTCCGCTGTGCCGGCCAACAAAGACTCCGGCGCCTCACGATGATGCACCCGCTGCCCGACTGTAAACCACTCTGCCCCGGTATCGAACCAATCCCTGAATTTCTGCTCGGCGATCCCTTCCTCCGCGGCAAGATTCTCCAGCGTCTGCTGGTAAACCTCGTAGCTGGCTTTTTCCCGCTGCGGATGGGAAATGAAAAACCGGGCGCCGGATTCGATAATGTCATGCAAGGTATGCAATTTCTTTGGATTGCCACGTCTTACGAGAAAACTGTTTCCGCGGCTCGTGGCCAAGTACTGCATCGGCTGCAACCCAAACTGCGCAGTATGTTTTCTAACGAAAGGTTCCGGACCAATGAGAATATCAGGCTGCACCTGCAAGGTCAGGTTACCCAGATGTACTCCACCATGGTCCAGGATCGAACTGAGCACGTACGGTGGCAAAGTCAGGTAAAAGATCCGTGGCGCAGTCGTACAGCTTTGCGCAAACCGGTCGAGCGCCTGTTCCAGCGCCATATGGTGGTTGCCATCCGAGACCACCGTCAGGTCCGGATCACACGGATCACCATGAAAGTCCAGCGCCCTGTTCCAGGCACCCCCATGCCACTTGAATTGCCTGATTGCCTGTTTGCCTACGTTCTCCAATGGCCAGTCTGTCTGTGCTCCCATGCCTGCTCCTTTTGTGCGTTGTTTGCAGAATGCCTTGCCTTCCGGTCGCTAAAACCAGCCAGGTTGGGAATCCAGGCTATTTTCGCACAGCTGTCCGTTGCGTACAACGGGGCCGAAATACATTGGTGCGCTTAGCGTGTGGTGCGTACAGCGCACGAGGCTGTGTGAAAACTCCGAAATTTTCGATGACACCGAAAAATTTTTCCACTCGATTGCTACTTATGGCCTATTGGTGTTACGTACTTGGGATGCAATGCCCATCTACGGCTCATAATTGCAAGGTCTTCCCACCTTGAACTCGCGAAGTTTTTTCTGCAACATTGCTAAGCCCGCCTTTCTTACCACCGTTCGTCGCGAGACGGTTCAAGGGTGCGGCCTGGCTGGCTTTCGCGACCGAGGTGCA
>JALUUZ010000225.1 GCA_027021095.1 Gammaproteobacteria bacterium | reverse complement strand
GTGCACACAGACATCCAGGTCTATGCACAGGAATTGATGCTGGATTTTTTCCAGCAGGGACAGGGCGTCGAATACCTGATGAAACTCAGCCAGCATCCGTCGGTACAGACCAAGACGTTCGTGTCGCGCTTTTTATCGAGTTTTGCCGCCGACAACCCGCACCGGCTGCAATCGTTGTACGGGTATTTCGTCGGAGTCCTGTCCATGGTGAACCAGGGACGCCAGGTCAAATCGATGGTGCTGCGGTTTTTACAGGAGGAAGGTTTAAAATCCGAAGACAGTGCACGTGTGATCGCGCCGGTCCTGGCGCGGCAGTCGCTGACCAGTGTCAGCCGGGACAAGGAAGCCATTTTGGAGATCATGACCGAGTTTGCGCTCCGCTATCCGCAGATCGAGCTGCCGATTGCGATCAAGACGCAGACGCTGTGCCGGCACGGAGACAGCCGCGTGGCCGGGGAGGTGGCAGGATGAACAGGCAGTACCGGTTTGCCTCTGAATCGCGTATCAGTATCCAGGACGGTCGCAACCTGGTCCGCTTTGCAGCGGACGGCCTGTGCCCGCCGCTGGCCTTTTCCGGCCTTCTCGGCCAGGCCGGCGAGGCGTTGCGGGAAATGCTGCTGGTCTGTCACAGTGTGGTCACCTTGAATCACCGGCCTTACCAGAACAAGAGCAGTGATGAAGTCCGCTACCAGTTGGTCCGCAACGATACCAGCCTGCTGGCCGAGTGCCTGATGCAGCAGGAAGCCGGGTCATCCAATGGCGTCGAGCGTGTGTACCGGGAGCTGGACAGGCTGCAAAGGCAGAGCCGGTCGCTGCTGCGGCCGTATTACAAGGCGCGGCAGCAATACGTCGATTATGTACTGCAACACCGCAAAGAATCGTGGCTGGCAGGCCTGCCGGTGATCAGCGTCAATGCCGATGGCCTGATCCTGGAGGGTCTGAGCCGTGACGAATCCGTGTACACGCGTTTGACTTTTGGCAGTGAGGCGTTTGAAAGTGTGACTGCGCTCGAATACGGCAGCGGCTGTATCGATTACACTGCCGAGCTGTTCGGTGATTTGATGAAACTGCGTGCCTACCGGCCTTCAGCGATCGAGGTCGGGAACAAGGCCTCGGCTTCGGCTAGCGAGGATTATCGCGAGCGCAGCCTGGACGTGCCTGACAGCTGGGTGCGGACGTTGTTGCAGGTGAATACCGCGCTGACCAAGGCGCTGACGGTATTCCGGCTGCAGGCGATGGATTTGCACAATCTTTGCCTGTTGCTGCGGCAATCCAGGGACAAGGCCGGCAGGCTGAAATTCGTGCTGCAACCGGACAAGCCAGTGCGCATCGAGCTCGCCGGGACGGATAAAATCCTCGAATGCCCGCGGACCCTGTACGAGGGCACCGAGGCACGGGACTATGTACTCTGGGACCGTCAGCGCCTGCTGCTGCTCGAACCGCTGATTCCAGTGGTCGATACCTTCACGGTCAGTCTCTACGGGACTGGTATGCCGGCGTTTTTCACCGCTGCCGCCGGCGCGTTGACATTGTGCCTGGGGATGACGGGTTGGAAGGCGGGCGACTGGTCGCGCCAGGGGGCGGTCAACCTGATGCACCCGGACCCGCAGGTCACCGAGTTTATGAAGATCCGTGCACTGAAGATCGTGCAGAAAAGTTCGCGTGAATCGGCCGCTTCGGTGGCGGCACAGCTCGAGGTCAGCCCGGAGCTCGCGGGTGCGATTCTGAATGCCTGTGTCCAGGCCGGGGAGTTATGCTATGCCCCGGAGAGGAATCTCTACTATGCGCGTTCGTTGCAGCTTACGCCGGAGCAGGCGCAGTCGTTGCTCTACGGCAGCCCGGTCGAAGCGCGTGCCAGCAGGTTGCTTGAGCAGGGGTTGGTTGCGATCGACGATGTCCGTGTACATGATGGCTATACCCATCTGCTGGGTTCGGTACAGGAAAAGGTGATTCAGTATCAACCGGACCTGATTCTCGATGCGCAGCAGCAACTGGTCAATGGCAGCTGCTACTGCCGGTTTTACAAGCGCAACAAGTTGAAGCAGGGGCCCTGTGAACATATCCTGGCGTTGCGCATGTTTTACAGCAGTAACAACGAGTTGGTGAATGAGCAGATAGCAGATTGATTTATTGAGTGTCATTATAAAAGTTGATAGACTTGAGGGACGCAGCGGCGGTGATGATTGCCTTGCTTTGTGAATGGTGGATCGCCATTCCTGTGTAAAGACTACCCACGCATCACTGATCCGCTCTCCGCTAGGCGGGACAACCCCTATTATCGCTATTGCGGTAGGACTTCGGTGAAGTCAACGAGCGATAATAGGGGCATCCCGCGTCGGGAGAACGGACCAGTCTTTTGATTTCTGCGAAGGTGCCGCCGTTGCGTACAATAACACATCGTCACTCGCCACTGGCCTGGATTGTTTATCGATGCCTTGAGCAATTCTTCCACGGATTGTCAGGCGGCACGTCACAGGAACATCGTGCCTGGCGTGCAACTCTCCCGCCCGGCGGGGGTGCTCCTCAATTGCCAGATAGTTGCCAGATGCTGGCGCTGTGAACTGAGATGACTGAAAAAAATACCATCGACGAAAATCCTGCTTCCAGGCCGCAGAATGTCGGCCCATTGGGTTCGGCAATGCCTGACGGACTCGGAGACGAGGCCAGTATCCACGAGGAAATGGTGCGCCTGGGCTTCTGGCAGGATACCGAACCCAAAGCGGAGGTACTCGAGGAGATCGTTGCGCGCCAGGACGCGCTGGTCGATGAAATGTGTGAGCTGCTGCGCAAAGAGCAGGACAAACGTGCAGCGGTAAAACAAGCCTCCGCCGGTGACGGTTCACAGGCTGCCAGCCCGGCGGCACGCAAACAGGACGATCTGCGTACCCAACTGCGCCGGCAGTGCCGTGACCGGCAGTCGCTGTTGCATGCCGGATTGAAGCAGCAGCGCCAAGAGCGCCGGCGTGAAAAATACATCGCCTGGTACAATCGTCAGGATACAGAAATCACCTACCTGGGAGAACGGGTTTCCGGTGAGCTGAATCAGCAGCAAAGTGAAAGCGAAAAACTGCAGCGACAGCGCTTGCCGGTGATCGCTACCGCCGCCGAGCTCGCCGCGGCAATCGGGATCGGTATTCCGGAGCTCAGGTTTCTGGCCTATTCGAAGAAGACTTCCAGGTTGCGTCATTACCAGCAGTATGACATTGAAAAAAAATCCGGCGGCCTGCGCCGTATCGCCGCGCCGATGCCAAGGCTGAAGCGGGCACAGTACTGGATCCTGGACAATATCCTGGCCAGGCTGCCGTTGCACCAGGCGGCGCATGGTTTTGTCAGCGGGCGGTCGATCAAGACCAATGCCACCCAGCATATTGGCAGCAAGCTGGTCATCAACATCGACCTGGAGGATTTTTTTCCGTCGATCAGTTACCCACGGGTCAAGGGATTTTTCAGCGCGCTGGGTTATTCGCGCCAGGTCGCGACCATTCTGGCATTGCTGTGTACCGAGTATGATTTCGAAGAGGTGATCCTGGATGCCCGGCGCTATTATGTGGGGCGTGGACAGCGTAAACTGCCCCAGGGAGCGCCGACCAGTCCGGCACTGAGCAACCTGATATGCCGGCGCCTGGATGCCAGGCTGTCGGGGATGGCGGCGAAGCTCGGTTATGAATACAGCCGCTACGCGGACGACCTGACTTTCTCCAATCGTTCGACGCCTGCCGGCAGTACGCAGAAACTGTTGTGGCGCTGTCGCCAGATCATCAAAGACGAAGGGTTCCGTATTCATCCGCAAAAGACCCGTATCCTGCGCCCGCACCATCGCCAGGAGGTGACCGGGCTGGTGGTCAACAGGCAGCTTGCCATCGCACGTGCCAGCCTGAAGCGATTCCGCGCGTTGTTGTATCAGCTCGACAAGGACGGGCTGGAAGGTAAGCATTGGAACGGCAGGACGGGTGCGGCACTGCTGCAGAGTATCCAGGGTTACGCCAATTACATTACGATGATCGACCCGGCCAAGGGTCACAAGTATCTTGAGCAGGTACGCAGCCTGCGGCAAAGACTCGTACCGGCGTTACCGTCAGCAGAATCTTCGCCGGACAGTGCATTGAACAAAAAGGATTTCAGAAGACGCAGCGCGATCGGGGCACCGCCGCGTGATCCCTGGTGGGAGGCGGTGCGCAAGCCTCCCGAACCCGCGAAGCCGGTCGCGGCGCCATCACGCCTGCCTGAGCCGATGTACCGTAAGGCGATTCAGCTGGCGCTGCAGCATAGTGAAGCCGTGCAGCAGCAAGGCCGGCGTAAAGGCAGACTGCGTGGACGGCTGCTCAAAGAAAGACTGGATTTCGAGCAGCGGCAGCCGGTTTCGGTGCCGGACAAGGTGGTCTCCAAACAGATCGAGGCGCTCGACAAGTCATTGCAGCCACGCCGTCCGTGGCTTGGTTTTGCAGCCGGTGTAGTCGTGCTTGCCGTGACACTCTACCTGGCACACAGGTTTCTTTGATTCGTCAGTGCCATCCCGGCAGGCGCAGCCAGTTTTCGACAGACACCGCGCTTGTCTTGTCGTAAACGGGTTTTTTCAGTTCAGCCTGCAGTTTTTCCCAGTCCTGTTTCTTGCCGCTGTCCAGTGCGCGTTGCAGAAGCCTGAGCCAGGCGGGTTCCGGGCGTGAGGGGTGTTTGTTCTGCCTGCCGATCGAAGCCCCCAGCCGGCTGCTGGACTTCGGCGTAGTGATATAGATCTTGTAGAAACCGTTTGCAGGGTCTTTTGCGCGTAAGGTCACATCCCAGCCGGTGTGCCGTGTATCGGTATAATCCTTTTCGACGATATAGCCGGCGAGTGGCTTGTCGAGGCGGTAGGCGCGGACTTTCTGGCGCATCCCTTGTTTGCCCAGCAGGTAGTACAGGATCGGCAGTTCCTGCTTGTGTTGTGCCGGTCTGCAGGTCAGGTCGGTGATGGAATACTGATACATGGCGTAATAGCGGTCGTAGCCCTGTAGCGGGCGGCCGAAATAGTAGCCCCAGGCCTTGCTGCTGTCCCTGGCGGGGTTGTCGAACAACCACTGCAGCCGTGGTGGAAGCTGGGCCAGGTTCTTTGCGGACCGGGTGATGCGGGTGGAGTTCGTAGCGTACATTTTGACAACTTTTTGCCCATGACTGGCCTGCGTTCTCAGGGTGATCGCCGGAATCTTTCGCTTGCTGTTCTTGTCCGGGCTGATGATGATTTTACTGTACTTGGCGTAAGGGACAGGGACATAAAACCCGTTCCAGCGCAGGGTCCAGAATTTCAACGGCCTGCTGTCGTGATCGGGATTGGTATAGGTGACCGTTGCATTGGGCGTCGCACGCAGCTCTTCGCGTACCAGCGCGCAGAGCCTGACCCATTTCTTCAGGTCGATATAGGGCGTGGAGAGGGTTTTGACTTCGCCGGAAAATTGTGCCAGCGTGTCGCCTGCATGACGCCAGCGCGTCACCGAAGCACTGCTTTGCTGGTCGAAACCTTGCTTTTTCAGCAACTGCGCGAGTTTGTCCCAGTCGCTTCCCTGGCGTGACTCAAGTGCCTTTTGCAGCTGTACCAGCCAGGCCGGGCCGGGCCTTGCCTTGGCCTGTGTTTCGGGCCGGTCGATGTACAAGCCAAGATTCTTGAATGCTGCGGAATTGGCCGCATAGATGGTCAACTCGGTGACTTGATTGCTGCTGCCGGCATCGACCAGGTAGGCGTTGAAGACCAGGGAGTCCTTCAGGCGTGACTCGACGACGAAACTGTCACTGTCATCACGGATCTTGTAGGCCTGGCCGTCATTGCTGATCGATTTCTTGAAAATCAGGTAGGTCAGGATCGGCAGGTTTTTGCGCAGCGTTTCCGGCTTGCACTGCAGGTCCTCGATACTGTACTGGTAGGACTTCTGCAGGAACTGCGCAATGTTCATTGGCTGCCCGAAAAAGTGTTTCCATGCGGTTTCAGCCTGGTTTTGCGGGACATCGAAGACCTCGTAGATCCGTGTCGTATTGAGCTGCCGGATGTTGTCATACAGTTGGTGGTGGTGCCTGATCGTAATACCGTGCCGGTTGTCGCTGAGTACCAGGCCGGCTTCATTGATGCGCAGGCGTTTGTAGGCGATTGCTGGAACCGGGACCTGGTGGCCGTTCCATTTCAGCACCCAGAACCGCGGTGCTCCGGCGGTGCCCGGGCGGGTGCCGAGTTTCAGTGCGTTTTGTGGCAGCCGGGAGTAGGCGTTTTTATAGTTCTGACAGCTTTTTATCCACTGCTTTTGCTTGACGAAGCCGCTGCCGTCCTGTGCCGTGGCGGTGAATGCCGCCAGTGTCAGCAGGACAGGCATGACTGCAGACCGTAAACCGGTGTTTTCTTTCATTCATGTCTCCCGGGTTTGTACTCAGTCTATTATATCGTATCGACTCCATACTGTGTATTTGCCCCGTCTCGCGACGAACGGTGGTGAGAAATGCGGGCCAGGCATGGCGGCGCTACTGGTGGCGCTGTTCCGGCAGTGGATCGAGATTTGTAAAAAAAATGTAACTGAAAATGAACCTTCGGCCGCCAGCCGACGACTTAATTATTTATTATCGAATCCATTGAAAAATATAATAAACATATTTTGTGACGATCGGTCTTGAATGACCGCTCGACGATACCGGACGCCTGGAGAAGAAAACAGCGGAAAATACCGTATTTTTTGCTGCGGCCAACCCGTTTGCACAGGCCGTGCGTTTATAGTCGCGTGTTTTTCCGGCGGCAGTCGTCGGTGCGTCTTCAAAAAAAAATACTTGCAAGTTTTGGGTGAGCATAGTGTAATATTGGTCAACAAAAAAAATCATCCAAGTTTCAGGACTGGGTTGGTGCAGAATAAATACTAAAGTTGATGTACTGATTCAGTTCGCCGGTGGCCACATTCGTGGTTGATTAAGTCGCCGATCTAAGGCGAAGACCGCTCTATCTCTTAGGTACGTTTGTATATTCGATATACCGATGCTGATTGGATATCGTGTATGTACTGCTGTTTTATTCTTACTTTTTTATCCGAAACTTTAATTCCAAACCTTAATGTTTAGGGAGTAACAATCATGATTGCAGAAAGAATCAAGCAAGCTAGAGAAAACATGGCTATCTCCAAGGCCGAGCTGGCCAGGCGTGTCAATGTGTCACGGGCCTCCGTGTCGATGTGGGAAGACGGCAAGAATGTGTCGTTTGCGAACATTCTGAAAATAGCCGAAGTGCTGAACGTCGAGCCGGAGTGGTTGCAGTATGGGGTGACCAGGGACTCGATCAAGATCCAGGACCTGGCGGACTGCATCGAACTGACGCGCAAGATTTCGACCCGGTTGGACTGGGGGCTGAGCAACGCGCAGGAGGCACAGATCGCGGCACATCTTTACCAGCAATGCAGCAAGGGCCTGCCTGTGACAGAGAGTCTCGTCTATGACGTCATGCAGCAGGTAGAGCCGCAGAAACAGATCGCCTGATCCAACACGAGGCATTCGTTTCAACCAGACCCGCATCGCTCCGGTGCGGGTTTTTTGTGTTTCAATGGCTTTTGCGCAGCGGCCGGTAATGTGAGCGGATATAGCGGTCGACCAGTTCCTGGAATTCAGAGGCGATATTGTCACCCTTCAAGGTCACGGTCTTGTTGCCGTCTTCGTAGACCGGGGCCACCGGTTTTTCACCGGCACCAGGCAGGCTGATACCGATGTTTGCCTGTTTGCTTTCGCCCGGGCCGTTGACGACACAACCCATGACGGCGATCGACATGTTTTCGACTCCCTGGTACCGGGTTTTCCAGTCCGGCATTTTTTCCTGTACATAGTCCTGGATCTGGCGTGCCAGGCGCTGGAAGAAATCGCTCGAGGTGCGGCCGCACCCCGGGCAGGCGGTGACGGCCGGCGCAAAGGAGCGCAGCCCGGTCGCCTGCAGGATTTCCTGTGCCACGCGGACCTCCTGTGTTCTCGTGCCACCTGGTTCCGGAGTCAGTGAGACACGGATGGTGTCGCCTATACCTTGCAGCAGCAGGGTGGATAGCGCCGCCGTGGTCGAGACGATCCCTTTGGTACCCATGCCCGCTTCGGTCAGTCCAAGATGCAATGCATAGTCACAGCCGCTGGAAAGCGCCTGGTAGACCGCAATCAGGTCAGTGACGACGCTCATCTTGCATGACAGGATGATTTTGTCCGCCGCCAGCCCCCATTGCCGTGCCTGCTGTGCACTGCGCAGCGCCGATTCGACGACCGCATTGCGCGTGACGGCCTCGACCGGTAGTGGCTGCGGCTGCGCCGCGTTGTGATCGAGCAGTTCGGCCAGCAGTGCCTGATCCAGGCTGCCCCAGTTGACGCCGATCCGCACCGCCTTGTCGTAACGGCAGGCGGTTTCGATCATTGCGGCAAACTGGGTATCGCGTTTTTTTCCTTTGCCGACATTACCGGGGTTGATCCGGTACTTGCTCAAGGCCTGGGCGCACGCCGGGTGTTGACCGAGCAGCTTGTGCCCGTTGTAGTGGAAGTCACCGACCAGTGGTGTGTCGATATTGCGTGCCAGCAGTGCGTCTTTTATTTTCGGAACCGCGCGGGCCGCGGCTTCGGTATTGACCGTGATGCGGACCAGTTCGGAGCCGGCACGCGAAAGCTCAGCGATCTGGGCACAGGTGGCCTCGACATCCTCGGTGCGGGTGTTGGTCATCGACTGCACCACCACCGGGTGCCCGCCGCCAATGACGACACCATCGATGTCTACACTGCGTGTTTTGCTGTTGTGCGGGTTGGAATGAGTCATCGAAAAGCCGATACTGCTCCGGTCATTGATTCCTGCCGCCGCCGAGGCAGGGTGGAGAATCCGGTGCCTGTGCATTTTTATCCTGCCATTCCTGGGGAGAATAAGCATGAATCGCCAGTGCATGGATCCTGTTTTGCAGTTCGACGGACAGGATCGAGTTGATTTTGCGGTGCCTGGCAATCAATGTCTGATCCGTAAAGGCATCGCTGACGACCACCAGTTTGAAATGCGACTCGCTGCCGGGCGGGACATTGTGATTGCGGCTTTCGTCGATCACTTCGAGATGCGCAGGCGCAAGTGCCGCGGTCAGTTTTTCAGTAATCGTCTGTTGCATACTCATCGGTTCTGTTCCTGCTCGTCAGTGCCTGACCCTGTCAGTTCACGAAGTAAAGAGAATCACTCAATTATACAGCCAGGTGGTATACTGGCTGACTTCTATTATATCGTGCAGGCCGCAGAAATTGTCATCAGAGTTAATAGGGTTATGTGCCTATCAGTTGCCTTTATCTTCACTGCCTGCCAGGGTTCAGAGGGGCTGGAATGAAGCTGGTTTCGTTTAATGTCAATAGTGTGCGGGTCCGCTTGCACCAACTGCAGGCTGTGATCGATGAGCTGCAACCGGACGTCATCGGTCTGCAGGAGACCAAGGTGCAGGACAAGGATTTTCCGCAGGATGAAATAGAAGCGATGGGTTACACGGTGCACTACCATGGACAGAAAACCCACTATGGGGTCGCGCTGTTGTCACGACAGCAACCGGTCCGGGTCATCAAGGGATTTCCGGACGATGGAGAGGATTCACAAAAACGCTGGATCGGTGCCAGTTTTGCGCTGCCCGGTGGTGACACGCTCGAGGTGTACAATGGCTATTTTCCGCAGGGGGAGAGCCGCGAACATCCTGTCAAGTTTCCGGCCAAGCAGAAGTTCTACCAGGACCTGGCCGGCTATCTCGAGCGCATGCATTCCAGTGACCAGCAGTTGGTGGTGATGGGAGACATGAATATCGCGCCGCAGGATCTCGATGTCGGGATCGGCGAAGACAACGCCAAGCGCTGGTTGAAGACCGGCAAATGCAGTTTTTTACCGGAAGAGCGCGAATGGCTGCAGCAGATCATGGACTGGGGCCTGTATGATACGTTTCGTCACCAGTACCCGGATCAGAGACTGTTCAGCTGGTTCGATTACCGCAGCCGCGGATTCGAACGCGATCCCCGGCGCGGGCTGCGTATCGACCTGATCCTCGTGACCCGCAGCCTGTTGTCCAGGCTCAAGGATGCGGGTGTCAGTTACAAGATTCGCGCGATGGAAAAACCGTCGGATCATTGTCCGGTCTGGGCCGAATTCAGCTTGTGACGGTCTACGGTCAACGGAAATTGAAAATCGCCAGCCAGGTACCGACTGCCGAGCCGATCGTACTGAACAGAAAGACCAGCAGGATGCGTGTCACCCGGTTTTTCCACCAGCCGCGTACGGTCGAGGCGTCATGCCGCAACTCGGAGAAATCCTTGACATTGGGGTGGCGGAAATAGGCTTCGACGGCTGCCGTCACCATACCGGCACCAATGGTTGGATTCAACGAGGTAATCGGCGCGGCAAGAAAAGCAGTGGAGATGGTCAGCGGGTGCGCGCCGGCGACTGCTGCACCGATGGCACAAAGGACACCGTTGTACAGGACCCAGGTCTGTACCATGCTCCAGCCCAGCGCCTCGTTATGACTGAATCCCCAGACGAACCCGACCAGAATCAGGCCGACGATCACCCACGGGATGTACTTCGGCCATTTCGCCGGTGGCGGGATCTGGCTGAGCTGTTCGATGGTCTGGCGTGCAGACTGCGGGTCATCCGCCGATTCCTTGAGGTAGCGTGAGATACCTTTCATATGCCCTGCGCCGACCACGGCCAGCACGTTTTTGGACTGGTGTTCCCGTGCCGATTCGATCAGCCTGGCAGCCATAAACCGGTCACGCTCATCGATCAATGGTTCGAACAGGTCGAGATCCTGTTCGGCAAATTCGGTAAACGAGGTTTCGATGAGGTCACCGTGTTTCAGGCGCTCTATTTCATCTTCGTCGATTTTCTGTGAGGAAAAGACACTGGTGACCAGCGCAGCGAACAGTTTGAAACGGTTGTACCAGGGGATATTGCGGTAGATACGTTTCAACGTGGTGCCTATGTCACGATCGATCAGCGCAATCGGCAGGTCGTTGTCCTGGGCGCTGATGACCGCACTGCGCATGTCCGCACCAGGTTCGACGCCGAGCTGGTCGGCGATACGTTGTTGAAACGCACTTAACGCCAGCGTGGCACTGATCATTGGCAGCTTGCCGTTTTTGATCGCATCGAAAATATCGATCCGGGTCAGCGAGTCCTGGTCGATGATCGCGGTATAGCGGCTGTTACACAGTTCGATCGCGATCAGATCGAATTCGCCGGTATTGACCAGGTTCTTGACAGTCGTGGCGCTTGCCTTGGACACGTGCGCGGTACCCAAAATGGTGAATTCTGTGTCGGCAAGGTCGATGACCGCAAGCGGTTCATCCAGTGTACTGCTGTCAAGGCTGGAATGTGTAGTCAATGGTTTTCCTGTATAAAAGTTGCTGATATACAAATAATCCACGGTATTCAGTGTGATCTGGCACATATTATGCCGCTATTGAAGTATGATGTATATTCGAAATTAGGACTGGATTTAGACCAAGGTGTCAGCACAAGATTCACCACTGGAACGTTACCGGCGGGACCTGCAGTCCGCCGCTTACCGGTATGATCCTGCACAAGAGAAAGTCGTGCACTATGCGCAGGCCTTGTACCAGGCCTGGCTGGGCAGGGAAGACGGCAGCCGGCGTGGTTTCTGGTCACGGCTGTTTGCCG
>JALUUZ010000224.1 GCA_027021095.1 Gammaproteobacteria bacterium | reverse complement strand
GCCGCCTCGAGCTGTCTATCCTGCAACATCGGTGCCTGGCGGCAGTGTGCAACTACGCCCTGGTGTGCGGCGTGGTCGAGCATCCTGTCCAGTGTCTTGGCCTTGACCAGGTGAACGACGATATTACGGGCCTGGGCGGTTTCCAGCAGCAGCCTGGTACGTTCATCCTGGCGTGACTGCTCTATCCAGAGCTCGCGCACCTGTTGCGGCCGGCTGCGCAGCGCCGAACTGACGGCATGGATGCCATAGATCAGATTCTGTTGTTTCAACGCCATGACTTAAAAAATCCCGGGGATCAGACATGCTTCGCGGTCTGCTGCCGCTCAGCGACAAGGCTGCCTGCCACCGGTGCCAGTTCACGGTTGCGCTCGAACACCACTGGTGTGCCGGTTTCGAACACGACCTGGATGCCTGGCGGCATCGACAGGTACTCCAGTACATGCGGCGCAGTGATAAACACTTCATACAAAGACATCATCTTCAGCTTGGCTGTGTCGGTATTGTCGACCTCGGAGGACAGGCTGGCGATAAACCAACCGGAATGCCCACTGTCGGCGTCCTTGTCAGAACGGGTCATAAACATCGGTGGCTGCTCAAAGCGCTCACCGACCAGCGCGGTATCCTCGAGCGATGGAATGTCCGCCTGTAAGCGGTAGCTTTCCGGTACGTATTTATGATACGCCAGCAGTTGCAGTGCATTGGACAGGTTATCGGACCAGGCCAGTGGAAAAGACTTGAAATCCGGTGCGCGGATCTGCAGGCTGCGGCCGTCGCACTCGATCTGCAACAGGCTCCAGCCTAACTGCAACCGCTGACCACTGGCAAGCTGCGCACAGTCGACGACTGCGGCCTCGAACCAGTCGCAAAACCAATCCACCAGTGAGCACGACTCATCGTCATTGACGCTGAAACGGTAACGGTCGAACGCCGGGCAGCTGGACTCACGCTGGATAGACTTCATTCTTGTTCTGGGCAAGTGGAAAACTGACTTAAAGTATAGTATCGATTAACTCAAAATCTATTTTTCGTTCATCCAGATTGACATTGACCAGTTCAACACGCACTTTATCGCCAAGCCGGAAAGATTTGCCCGTTCTTTCACCATACAAACCATGAGAAACCGGGTCGAAATGGAAATAGTCGTCGCCCAGCGCGGTGATATGCACCAACCCTTCCACATAGATCTGTTCCAGTTCGACAAACAGTCCGAACGAAGTCACCGAGGAAACGATACCGTTGAATTGTTCACCAATCCTGTCGAGCATAAACTCGCACTTGAGCCAGGCCAGTACATCACGCGTCGCCTCGTCAGCGCGCCGCTCGGTCATGGAACAATGTTCTCCAAGTTCCTGCATCTGCACCGGCGTATAGTGATACTGTTCAGGTTTGCCCTTGGTGATCGCAAACTTGAGCGCCCGGTGCACCAGCAGGTCGGGATAGCGCCGGATCGGTGAAGTAAAATGCGTATAGGCCTTGTGCGCCAGACCGAAATGCCCGACATTTTCCGGGCTGTAGACCGCTTGCTGCATCGTACGCAGCAACACGGTCTGGATCAGGTGCGCATCCGGCCGGCCACGGACAAGCTCCAGCAGGTTGGCAAAATCCTTGGCCTGCGGCTTCTTGCCGCCACCCAGGGTCAGGCCGAACGGGCCGAGAAAGTCCTGCAGGTCTGTCAACCGGTCCTGCTCTGGCGGCGCATGCACCCGGAACAAAGTCGGAATCTTGCTTTTCTGCAGATATTCCGCCGCACAGACATTCGCCGCGATCATGCATTCTTCGATGATCCGGTGTGCGTCATTGCGTACCACCGGGACGATCTGCTCGATCTTTTTGTCCGGGCCGAACACGATCCTGGTCTCGGTGCTCTCGAAATCGATCGCACCACGCCTGCGGCGTGCCTCGCTGAGCGCACGGTAGACTGCATCGAGTTGCTGCAAAGGCTCCATCAGCTCCTCGTAAGCGCGATCCTGCTGTCCCTGGTACAGCATGGCAGCCACTTGGTCATAAGTCAGTCGCGCATGGGAATGGATCACTGCTTCATAAAACCTATGCCGCAGCACCTTACCCTGCCTGTCCAGGCTCATTTCGCACACCATGACCAGGCGATCGACTTCTGGATTCAACGAACACAGGCCGTTGGACAAGGCCTCCGGCAGCATCGGAATCACCCGCTCCGGAAAATACACTGAGTTACCCCGTGCGAAGGCCTCCTGGTCCAACGCACTGTCCACTTCGACATAGGCGGAGACATCGGCAATCGCCACCCACAGCGTCCAGCCCTTTTTGCTCGGCGTGCAATACACCGCATCGTCGAAATCCTTGGCATCTTCACCATCGATCGTGACAAACGGCAGCTGGCGCAGGTCTTTGCGCCCTTCGATCTGCGCTGCCGTCACCTCCGTGCCCAGCTGCTGAGTCTGCGCTGTCACTCGTGCCGGCCATTCCAATGGCAGGCCGTGTGCGTGAATCGCAATATCGATTTCCATGCCGGGCGCCATGTGGTCGCCGAGGACCTGCACGATCTCGCCGATCGCCTGGCTGCGCCGGGTCGGGTACTCGACGATTCTCGCAAGCACGATCTGTCCATGCTCT
>JALUUZ010000223.1 GCA_027021095.1 Gammaproteobacteria bacterium | reverse complement strand
GGCAGGACTGATCACCGCGCTGAAAACACATTTTGCGGATGCCGAGATCTATGGGATCGCCGGTGAGCAGATGGTGGCGGCCGGGTGCCGGCCGTGTTACCCGATGGAGCTGTTGTCGGTGATGGGGTTTGCCGAGGTCCTGGGACGTCTGCCTGCGATCCTGCGGGTGCGGCGCGCGTTCTGCCACCAGTTGCTTGCTTCACCGCCGGATGTGTTTATCGGTGTCGATGCGCCGGACTTCAATCTCGGCCTGGAACTGACGCTGCGTCGCCACGGTATCAAGACGGTCCATTATGTCAGCCCGTCGGTCTGGGCCTGGCGCCGGCGCCGGGTGAAAAAGATCGCCCGCGCGGTCGACTTGATGCTGACCTTGTTTCCGTTCGAAGCGGCGTTCTACCAGGCACACCGCGTGCAGGTCTGCCATGTCGGCCATCCGCTGGCCGACATGATCCGCTTTCAGGGCGACAAGCAGGCCGCCAGGGCGCAGCTCGGGCTGCGGGGTGACGGCCTGTTGCTGGGGCTTTTGCCTGGCAGCCGCAGGATGGAGGTCGAACGCCTGACGGAAGTGTTTTTGCAGACTGCCGCCAGGTGTTACCGCCGTTATCCGCAGATGCGGTTCGTGATTCCGGCGGCAAACGCGGCGATCGCGGCGCTGATCGATGCACGGTTGCGGCAGCTCGACGGCAGGCTGCCTGTGACCCTGGTGCAAGGCAATGCGCGCCTGGTCATGCAGGCCGCCGACTACCTGCTGCTGGCCTCCGGGACGGCGACACTCGAAGCCTGCCTGACCGGCCGGCCGATGGTCGTGGCCTACCGCATGAGTGCCTTGAGTTACTGGATCATGAAAACCTTTCGCTTGCTGAAGGTCGATTATTTTTCATTACCGAACCTGTTGAGCGGCAGGCAGGTCGTCGAGGAATACCTGCAGCACCAGGCCAACGCGGAAAACCTTGCCGGGGCGCTGTGCCGGCTGGTCGACGACAGGCAGCGGCAGGAAAGCGTGTGCAGCGAGTTTCGTGCGATTCACCGGATGCTGCGTCTCGATGCCAGCAAAACCGCGGCGCAGGCGATCGTGCGATTGTTGCAATAGTGGTGTCAATTGATTTGTGAGGCAGGACAATATGTGGATAGCAGGGGTCGATGAAGCAGGCAGGGGGCCGTTGGCCGGGCCAGTGGTGGCCGCCGCCGTTATTTTACCGGAAGGGTATCGACTCGACGGCCTGGCCGATTCGAAACAGCTCGATGAAAAGCAGCGCAGCGAGCTGGAGGCGGCGATCAAGCAGCAGGCGGTCGCCTGGGCCACCGGGCGCGCCGAGGTCGAGGAAATCGAGGAGTTGAATATCCTGTGGGCGAGCATGCTGGCGATGAAGCGTGCAGTGGAGGCCTTGACACCAACGCCTGACCTGGCGCTGATCGACGGGAACCGCTGCCCGGAACTGGCGGTACAGGCCAAGGCGATCGTCAAGGGGGATCAGTCAGAGCCGGTCATCAGCGCTGCATCGATCATTGCCAAGCAGACCAGGGACCGCGAGATGGCGGCGATGGATGCCTTGTATCCCGAGTATGGCTTTGCCCGGCACAAAGGCTATCCGACCAGGCAGCACCTGGCCGCACTGGAAAAACATGGTGTCACCGCGATTCACCGTAAAGGGTATGGTCCGGTACGAAAGCTGCTGGTACAGCAGGATCTGCCGGACTGAGGGTTGTTCCCCGGGAGTTGCGTTCGATCCATCCGTGGCCTGGCCGCGGGCATTGGCCGGCAGCCTTGTCGTTCAGCTGGTTTTATTCAATTCATCACGTAGTATCTTGATGTCATTGGGTGCATGGATCGCCAGTTTGATTGCACCATGCTCACGGCACTTGACCGACACCCTGATCGGGCCCGAGGCAAACAACTCCTCCACGGTCATCGACGGGTCAATGTTCTCATTCGGATAGATGAGAATGGATTGACCTGATTTTCTTTCTAACACTAGCATCTTGGGACTCCTTTCCAATCCGTATTGGTTGCTGCGACTCCAACCAACCCATTTTGGAAATTTTGGTTTAAACCGGTATCTTGATTAAAATTCAGAGAACTTCTGATCAGGCTCGCCGGAACCTGATCAGAGGTTCCATAAATTTTATCGTTGTGGTCGGAATACGCGATGCTCCATGTTTCGTTCGTCTTGACAATGAAACCCGTTAAGGTCGACTGGCCACACTTCACTTTATAGTATAGGCTGGTATACACGATATATCAGAATTTATTTATATAATGGCTTGAATTGAAGACTTGTCAAGCTGGTGAGACTAAATACAGGATTTGCCAGTCAAATCTGATTAATCTGGATACAACGGTATGCTAGAGACACTTGACAAAGAACAGGAAGTGGATTTGAAAGAGACCACTGGTTGTTTCGGGTACAACGCCGCTGCGGAAAGCTATCTACGTCACCAGTTGCGCGTCAGAGAGTTGGCGATTTTTGAAAAGACCCTGCAAAAGGCCATCGGGCTGATCGAGAAAAACACTGCAGCGCAGCCGGTGCCGGTCGAGACGGCCGAGGTGTTTTTTCTGTTGACCGGCAAGGAGCGCTCCTGTATCAGCGGGGGA
>JALUUZ010000222.1 GCA_027021095.1 Gammaproteobacteria bacterium | reverse complement strand
CCTATCAATGTATCGATACGATCAGCCAGGCTCAGTGCCTGGCCCAGTGCAGTGGAAGGAATGGAATCCCCTGAAAAACGTGGCCGATAATATTCCTGCAGCGCCAGTGCCAGTTCGGGATTTTCACCATCGTGAAGCGCATAGTAACGCCCCATGATTCCTTGCAGTTCTGGAAATTCCCCTACCATTTCTGTCATTAAGTCACATTTGCATAACGCCGCCGCCCTGGTGACCAGTTCGTTCTCGAGCTTCATCTGTGCGCCGATCACTGAACCGAGTGCCTGGATTCGCTTGCTCTTGTCATACAGGCTGCCGAGTTTGTTCTGGAACACCACGCTTTTGAGCAGCTCGACCCGTTCTGCCAGTGGTTGTTTTTTGTCCTGTTGCCAGAAAAACATCGCATCGGCCAGCCGTGGCCGAATCACACGCTCATTACCCATACGCACCTGGTCCGGGTCCTTGCTTTCAATGTTGCTGACAGTAATAAAATGTGGCAGCAGTTTGCCTTGTTGATCGGTCATGCAAAAGGATTTTTGGTGATACTTTAATGCGGACACGATCGTTTCTGCCGGGATCGACAGGAATTCATCAGAAAAGTTACCAACCAATGCGACAGGCCACTCGACCATTGCGGTGACTTCATCGAGCAGTGCGCTGTCTATTTCCACGGTTGCGTTGTTTTTTTTAGCAAGCTTTTCCAACTGCTGCACTATTTTTGCTCTTCTCTTGGTGAAGCTCGGGATGACCTTGGCATCGAGCAGCGACTGCTCATACTCTGAGCTCTGGTTGATTTCGATTGCACCTGGTGCATGAAACCTGTGGCCATAGGTTTTGTTGCCGGTCTCGATCGAATAGATCGTGGTCTCTATGACCTGTTGACCGAACAGTAACAGCACCCAATGCACCGGCCGGACGAATTCGACATCGAGATCACCCCAACGCATTCGCTTCGGGATCGGCAGACGATCCAATGCCGTGATCACGATTTCCGGCAGTAACTGCTCGGTTTTTTTCCCTTCTTTTCTTATTGAAAAAGACAGCCATGTGCCCTTGTCCGTTTCCAGTGTATCCAGCTGTTCGACACTGACACCACAGGATTTAGCGAACCCCAAGGCAGCTTTTGTCGGTGTGCCGTCTTTATCGAAAGCGGCTTTGACCGCCGGGCCGCGGCGTTCGATCTGTTGATCCGGTTGGCGGGTCTGCAGATCCTTGACGATCAACCCCAGTCTTCTTGGCGTTGCAAACACCTCGGTGGCACTGAAGTCGAGTCCGGCTTTTTCCAGCGCGGCGGTAACGTTTTCAGCAAACGCTGTTGACAAGTTCAACAGGGCCTTAGGCGGCAGTTCTTCCGCACCGATTTCGATCAGCAGATTTTTCGTTTCCATCAGGCATTTCCTTTTAGCATAGGAAAACCAAGGTTTTCGCGTCGCTGGTAGTAGGACTCTGCCACGGCACGTGAAAGTCCCCGAATCCGGCCGATATACCGTGCCCGCTCAGTGACCGAAATCGCATGGCGTGCATCCAGCAGGTTGAAAAGATGGGAAGCCTTCATCATCATCTCATAGGCAGGCAAGGGCAGGTTTTTTTCGATCAGGGCCTTGCTTTCTTTCTCTGAACCCTCGAACCATTGCAACAACATCTGTACATCGGCATGGTCAAAGTTGTAGGCCGACATTTCGACCTCGTTCTGATGAAACACATCACCGTAGGTCACCACCTGTCCGCCGTTCCTGGCCCAGACAAGATCGTAGACACTGTCTGCTTTTTGTATATACATTGCCAGCCGTTCCAGTCCATAGGTGATTTCACCACTGACGGGTCTGCAGTCCAGCCCGCCGACCTGCTGAAAATAGGTAAACTGTGTCACCTCCATCCCATTTAACCAGACTTCCCAGCCCAGTCCCCAGGCGCCCAATGTCGGTGATTCCCAGTTGTCTTCAACAAAACGGATATCATGGACCAGTGGATCAAAGCCGAGCATACGCAGAGAATCCAGGTAAAGCTCCTGGATATTGTCAGGCGATGGTTTCAGCAGCACCTGGTATTGGTAGAAATGCTGCATCCGGTTTGGGTTCTCGCCGTAACGGCCGTCACCCGGCCGCCGGCTGGGCTGCACATAGGCGGTATTCCATGGTTCCGGGCCGATTGCCCGCAAAAAAGTGGCGGTATGAAAAGTGCCAGCTCCCATTTCCATGTCATAGGGCTGCACCAGCACGCAGCCTTGTTCTGACCAGAAGTGCTGCAGAGCAAAGATCATCCCCTGAAAAGTGCTTAAATCATAATCTTTACTTTTGTTAGGTTTATTTTTTTGCGCTGACAATGTAAATTCCTGAAATAACTATACTAAAATTGTTTCGGGAAATATTTTAACGCGAATCAAGGTTATTAACTATGAGTTCCGTGCAATATTTCCGGAATCCGATTGAAAAACCAGTGTCTAATTTTAGTCCCTGTCAGTCAGTGCTGCAGGGTATGCAAGCTAAACTTTAGATTTTATGTGGGTTTTCCCTAAAGGTCGTATGCAGTATGCCGTATTAATTATTACCGGACCGCATTTTTCACCACCGTGGCGAAAATACGGGCTGAAGTGTAATT
>JALUUZ010000221.1 GCA_027021095.1 Gammaproteobacteria bacterium | reverse complement strand
CAAGAACCCGCTGATCCACTTCACTTTCAAGGGCGGTTCTCCAGGCGACAAAATCGTCATGTCCTGGAACGACAGCACCGGGAAAAAAGACTCACTGACTACCATCGTCAAGTAAGAATGAGCCAGACTGAATCCATGTGAGGAGTTATCATGAAAAGACTTATAATCATAATGACCGCTTTAGGTATCGCATCCGGCTCGTTCGCCGTCTATGCGTCGCCCAAAGAGGATCTGAAAATCTTTCGCGCACATTTCAAAAAGCGCTTTCCAAAGGTCAAATTCAAAGACTTCAAGGACGGGATCTATGCACTGGATGCCGACCGGCGTGCCGCATGGCTCGACTGGGAAGACTTTGCACCGCCTTACACCGACAGCATCGACTTGGGCAAAAAACTCTTCAGAAAGAAACTGAAGAGTGGCAAAACCCTGGCCAGCTGTTTCAAACGCGGAGGCATCGGAATCAAGCAGAACTTTCCCTATTTCGACAAAGCCCAGGGTAAGGTCATCACGCTTGAAGTGGCGATCAATGACTGTATGGTCAAAAACGGTGAAAAACCATACAAGTGGGGCAAGGGTAAACTGGCGGCCATCTCTGGTTACATGGCCTACACGTCGCGTGGCAAGAAAATCAAGATCAAGGTTCCCAATGATCCGCGCGCACTGGCCGCCTATGAACAGGGCAAGCGCTTTTTCTACTCCAAGCGTGGCCAGCTGAACTTCTCCTGCGCAGACTGCCATGTCTACAACCCGGGCACCATGGCGCGCGGCATGTTGCTGAGTCCCGCACTGGGACAAGCCACGCACTGGCCGGTCTGGCGCAGAAAATGGGCGAAAAAAGCCGCCTCAAAAGGCGATACGGGACCGACCGCCGGACTGGGCACGATCCAGCGCCGTTACAAGGGCTGTAACAAGCAGGTCCGGGCCAAGCCGTTTAAATTCCAGTCACCGCAATACCGGGCGCTGGAATACTTTCATACCTATATGAGTAACGGCCTGCCGATCAATGGGCCTGGCCTACGTCAATAAAAACGTGGTTCGACAAAAAACCCGGCTTAAGCCGGGTTTTTTTTTCGTAACCTGATCAATTCACGGCGCTGATGCTTGTCTGGTCGGCCCTTTGGCGCTTCGAGATCCTTGCGAAGCTGGCTGTTCAACTCCCGCAACGCCTGGCGTTTGGCGATGCTGTCGCCGGTTTCGGTATACAGGGTCTGTGCGACCCTGGCCGGGCCACGCTTATTGCTTAGCCCCTCGACAATAATGACGTATTCATACAGTCCCTTGGTCAACTGGATCTCATTGCCGATACTGACCTGGCGGGAAGACTTGACGCGCTGGCCGTTCAACCTGACCTTACCGCCATTGACTGCACTGGCGGCCATACTCCTGGTCTTATAGAACCGTGCTGCCCACAACCATTTGTCGATCCGAACCCCGCTGTGCATGCTGAAACCAACCGCTGCTATTTTTTATTGACCACACTTTTACCGACACCGTTACGGCGTTCGTTGAAGAAGGTGATATGCTGCTTCTTGGTGATATGGATCTCGCCCTCGAACACGGCACCGTCTGAAATGGCTACCACGCCGCCGACCACGTTACCCTTGATTTTTGCAGTATCGGTAAGCTCGAGTCTTTCCTTGGCCACGATATCACCTTCGACCGTCCCCGAGATCACGATGTTGGTCGCGACGATACTGCCCTCCCAGAAACCGGATTCATGCAGCACCAGCGTACCACGGATATCGCTGTCGCCTTTGACCGATCCATAGATAACATAGTTGCCTTCTCCCATCAACTTGCCGTGAAACACGCCGGAAGCTCCCAGGATCGTTGAAAACTGTGAGGTCAGGTCGGAGATTCTACGGTAAGGTTTTGGCTTCATTCTTGGAAATTCCTTTTAGCGGAAAGGTTTTATCAATGTGTGGTCTAGCCCGCATTTCTCACCACCCTTCTACTGCGACGAACGGTGGTGAGAAATCCGGGCTAGGGGTCCTGTGCGCGCACGGACGACATCAACTTGCCGAAAAAAACACGGATCAATACCAATAGTAGTACGATTTGGCTGTTACACAAGCGGCACTTGCCGGCAGCGCTGAAAATCAGCCTTGATTCGTTATCCAGCCCGCAATTCTCTCCGCCCCCCCTGCTGCGATGGCCCAACGACACCCTTTGCGCCGTCTCGCGGAGAAGCACGAGCAGGTCATAACCCAGGATTATACTCGATTTACAGGGCTTATGGCAGCGACACGGGACACGGGGTTGCTTTGCCGGTGGGTACAACATCCCCAATCAGTACAGGCAGGACCAGCCCGTCTTTCTCACCATCTTTCTACTGGCCCAATGACACCCCCTTGCTGCGTCCGATTCATGTTGGTGCCGGCGCGTTGTACGCACCGACACCATTACCATCTGCAATCGATATTTATGCGGGCCAGCCGGTGAGTTCGCCCTTCCGCCGGCCCATACCCACCCTGCCTTATTTCAACGCGAACTTGGTAAACATGTCATTCAACCTGCCAACGAACCCGGAAGGATCCTCCAGCTGTCCGCCTTCACTCAGCAGCGCCTGATCGAACAAGATATGCGTCCAGTCACTGAAC
>JALUUZ010000220.1 GCA_027021095.1 Gammaproteobacteria bacterium | reverse complement strand
CCTCACGGTCGACACCTCGACACTGATCCTGTCAGACCGTGACAGAGCGTTACCTTCACTGCAGCAATTCGACTCACCCTTCAGTCATGGATAACAGAAGAATACTCATTACCGGCGCCACAGGCTTTATCGGCGGCAACCTGGCGCGGGCACTGGCGGACAGACACTTCGCTGTCAGTGCGATCATCCGCCCGACATCCAGGGCCGAGCGCCTGCAACAGGATATCGGTGCTGCCAACTGCCATGTTTTCGAAGGCGAAACCGGGCAACTGGTCGAAATCCTCGACCGTTGCCGACCCGACATGGTAATCCACCTCGCTTCCTGCTTTATCGCTGAACACCAGCCCTCGCAAGTGGAAGAACTGATCGCCGCGAACCTGCTGTTTCCCACACAACTGCTCGAAGCCATGGCAGCCAACAACATCACCCGCCTGATCAACACCGGCAGCATCTGGCAATACTATGACAACCGCGGCTACAACCCGCTTAACCTGTATGCGGCGACCAAGCAGGCATTTATCGACCTGGCCTGCTATTACCAGCAGGCCAGGAAGCTGCAAACACTGACCTTGGTGCTTACCGATACCTATGGACCCGGCGACCGCCGCCCCAAGCTCGTCAACCTGCTGATCGATGCCTGCCGCCATGAGCGGCCATTGTCGATGGGCAGTGGCCGGCAGCTCATCGACCTGGTGCATATCACCGATGTCATGGCTGCCTACCTGACCGCGGTGGATCGCTTCGACACACTCGCAGGCTCCAGCGAGCTTTATGGTATCCGCTCAGGCACGCCACTGACCGTCAGGCAACTGGTGGATACTTTTCAGCGGGTTTGCAGCCATACACTGCAAATCAACTGGGGCGCGCGGGCAGACAGGACACGGGAGTTGCTGCAGCCTGTGGACTCCATAGCGCTGCTGCCTGACTGGCACCCGCGGATTGCTCTGCAAGACGGACTGGCGCAACTGCTCGAGGCACAAGGCTGACTCGACAGCATTGCTTTCCCGCTGTCCGATGTATAGAATCACCGGTATGCCACAAACCAGACACCTGAAAATCAAACGCCTGTTCAACGCCCTGTTGAACCTCGCCTTGCTGGGCGTAGCCGCCGTGCTCGTGTTTCAGTATTCCGGCCTGCTCTACCCATCGACCCGGGTCGATGAACCACGGCAGGCGCGGGCTGTCATGTATGCCACGCAATGGTGCCCTTATTGTATCCAGGCTCGCAGTTTCTTTGCCCGCAACAACATCCCGTATTACGAATTCAACATCAACGAGTCGAGCTAGCCCGCATTTCTCACCACCGTTCGTCGCGAGACGGTGCAAGGGTGCGGCCTGGGTGGCTTTCGCGACCGAGGAGCGCGCAGGCATAGTCGACACTATGTCGAGCACTCCGACCGAGCGAAAGCCAGCCAGGGCGTGCCATGGCGCCGTCGCAGTAGAAGGGTGGTGAGAAATGCGGGCTAGTAACCCGAATACGGCTCAGTAGCGTTTAACCCTTGCGTAAATACTATAATCTGGAGGTTATCAATGGGAATATCGTTAGTACTGATCGTGCTGGGAATACTGGCATCCGCATCAGTGATCATCAAAATGAAACCCGAAGCAAAGCAGCTGATCGCGGTGATCGAACCGTTCCAAGGCTGGATAGGTGTGGCCTGTTTTATCTGGGGCCTGGTCAACATAGTGACTGGAATCAAGGCATTGACTATTCCTTCACTGGTCGGGCCGTTTATCTTCGCCGCAGTGGCGACGATGATCCTGCTTGGCTTGTTGATGGGGTTTGGCTTGATATCCAAGTATGCATTGAGCAAGAACGAAGCGGCGTTGGCCAAGGGCGAAATGATTCGCGCCAGGCTGGCGACTGTTCAGATTCCTCTTGGCTTTGCTGCAATCGTAATCGGTGTAGTGACGATTATTCTGTAGCCGGGTCGGTATTGCTGAATCGAAACCGGGCCTTGGCCCGGTTTTTTCGTACCCAGGTTTTTTATACGCCGAAGTGCTGTCGACGTCCGTTCGATCGGTTGTTTCCTATCTGTTTCCGGCCTGTTACAATATTTTTTTGCACTACCCCAGGAGTGTCCATGAGTCCAATATCCACACAGATTGCTCCCCTATTCAGGACGATGAACCGCGTTTTGCTGCTGCTGGTTCTGCCCGGCCTGTTTTCAGCGCAGGCGGCAGCGAATGGTAAAATCCTGCACAGCCAGAAATGTATGAGCTGTCATAAACTCGAAGTCTACCAGCGTGGCAATCGCAAGGTGAAAACGCTGGCTGCGCTCAAAGCACGGGTTTCCGGCTGTGCGCGGATGAACAGGACCGGGTGGTCGGCGCAGCAGGTACAACAGGTGATCGATTACCTGAACAGGAGTTTCTACAAGTTCAGTGTGTATCAATAGTTTTGTCGTTACGGGGGGGGCACGGTGGCTGAAGCATTGCGTGTAGAAGCGTTGAACAAAACTTACGCCAGTGGTGTCAAGGCCGTGCAGGACATCAGTTTCAGCGTCGAGGCAGGCGAGTTTTTTGCACTGCTTGGGCCGAATGGCGCCGGCAAGTCGACGACGATCGGGATCATTACGTCGTTGGTGAACAAGACCAGCGGCAAGG
>JALUUZ010000219.1 GCA_027021095.1 Gammaproteobacteria bacterium | reverse complement strand
GAGTGCGAGCCGGGGCGCGCTCTCCGGGGTGCCCGTCGTGGTCGTCGACGCCGAGACCGGCACGGACTCGTCGCTCTGGCTCTCGGAGGAATGGGTGCGCACCGAACCGACCGGTGCCGTCACGGACGAGGACGGCTGGGTGACGTTCCACGGCGTCCCGGCCGGCAGCACCCTCGAGATCCGCGCCGGGGGAGCGAGCGAGACGATCGACGTTCCGCCCGACGAACCAGCCGAAGTCCGGATCACGCTCTTCCCTTGAGGTGCGTCGCGCGCTCCTCCGCGGTAAGCGTCCGGTGAACCCCATGGTTCCGGGCGCTTGACCTGCCGTTCGCGGGTGTTCTCAGGAGGTAGACAAGGGGAGGTGCCGTGCCCGGCGCAAGCCAGGGAGTAGGTGCGGAGTAAGCGTCCGGTGAACCCCATGGTTTCTGGCGCTTGACCTGCCCATCGGGGCTGTTCTCAGGAGGTGGGTCGGAGGCAGGCGCGGCCCCGGGCGCGAGGCCGAGAGAAGGCGGGAAGCGCTCCGGTCCGGGATTCCAGGCGCGCGGCCGGAGCGAGGGGGACGTCGGTTATGACGGAAGCGGCTTCCGGGACGGTGCGAAGGCCGCGGCCTGCGCGGCGCGCGCCTCGTTCTCCCTCTTCCAGGCCCATGGCGTGAGGGCCGCCGGTGGGTCTCGGTCCAGCCGCGAGAGCACGTCGCTCAGGTATTCCTCCGGGTTCACCCCGAGCGCACGGCAGGTCAGCAGCAGGCCGTACATCGCCGCCGCCGTCTCCCCGCCCCTCGTGCTCCCCGCAAACAGCCAGTTCTTACGCCCGACCACCGACGGACGGATCGCGTTCTCGGCCGCATTGTTGTCGAGCGGCACCCGCCCGTCCCTCAGGAACACCGTGAACCGCTCCCACACCCCTTCCCGCCGCGCACCCTCGGGCAGCAGGTAGCGCACGGCCCCACCGAGCACGCTCTTGGGAAGGATCGATCCATCACGCATCCACTCGAGCAGACGCGCCTTCAGCCGACTCACGATCCCCGCAGACCAACGGCGCCGCACCGCGAGGCGCACCTCCGCTTCCTCGTCGCGACTCAGCGGGTCGGCTCCGCGCTCTCTCCGCTTGCCGTTCAGCCGCTCGATCCGCTCGCCCGCCAACCGTTCGAGTGCAAACAGACGTCCGATCAGCCGCACGGCCTCCTGCGCCTCCGGACGCCGTGACTCCTCGGCCTCACGGAAACGCCGGCGCGCATGCGCCCAACAGGCCGCGCGGACCAGGCCGTTCCTGCGGCAGACCTCGTCGTAACCCGAATACTCGTCCGTCAACAACGTCCCGCGCCAGTCCCCCAGGAACTCCATCGGACCCGCCCGCGACCGGTTCGTCCTGAAGTCGAACGCGATCTTCTCCCCGTCCGGTGAGCGATACACCCACAGGTAACCCGTCCTGAACTTGCGTTTCTTCTTCCCCCTTCTCCCCTTCCTCCCGTCCTCTTCTTCCACCGCCACCCGGATCGGCGTCTCGTCCGCCAGCAGCACCTCCGACTTGCGCACCTCCCGGGCCATCTCCCGAACCACCGGCCGGATCGCCTCCGCCGCCGCCAGCGCCATGTCGCACAGCGTCGACTTCGGCATCTCGATCCCGTGGCGCCGGAAGATCGCCGACTGACGGTGCAGCGGCACGTGGTCCCCGTACTTCGCCACCGCCACGTACGCATACGCCGAGGGCTCCCACTTCGTCTTCGGGACCACCGACGGGGGAAGGTCCGCCACCTTCGGCGGCACACAGCCGTTGCGGCAGCCCCACACGCCCCGCACGTAGCGGTTGATGACCACCCGGGGAGGGATGACATCGCCCCGCTCCGTCACCTCCGACCGGATCCGCACGAGCTCGCTCTCGCAGCACTCGCACACCCGCTCCTCCTCCGGCGGGTCCACTGCATACTCGTTGCGAGCCAGGTGCTCGGGGAAGCCCTGGCGGGCAGGAGCCCGGCGCGGCTTCTTGCGCGTGTAGGTGATCGTCTCCTCGGCGCGCTCCTCTTCCGATCCCTCGGCGGCCTCCAGGTCGAACAGCGTCAACTGCCCCCGAAGACCCTTCTCCGAACGGGGTCCGAAGCGCTTCGCGCGCAGCAGCGCCAGATGCTCCTCGAGCGCCTGCAGCACCTTCTTGAGTCGGTCGTTCTCCGCCCGCAGGGACGTGACCTCCTCTTCCAATGCCGTGAGCGCAGCGGGCGCGCGCTCCTTCTCCCGTTGCCGCTCCAGCGCTCTTCGGAGTTCCTCGTTCTCCTCCCGCAGCGACGCGTTCTCGCGCCTCAGCGCGTCGATCGTCGTCGCCCCGGCCGCCATGCGCACAAACGTATGAGCGACGGCGACGATGTCAATGCAAAAGACGTCGAACTTTCCGAGAAACCCGGTCTTCGTAACGCGGCAACCGCCTCGCCGACCTCATGTCGATCCCGTCGAGCAACAACATCAGATCGCTCGACAGCACCTCCACGCTCTCCCCATCGCCGAAGTCCAGCGCGCCGATCTCGAACCGGCCCCGCTCGAGACGCTTGTAGAACAGCACGTACCCCGTCCGGTCCCACACCAGGATCTTCACCCGATCCCGCCGGCGGTTGAAGAACACGA
>JALUUZ010000218.1 GCA_027021095.1 Gammaproteobacteria bacterium | reverse complement strand
GATTGCCATTGACAGGGCTTCCATCAATGCCAGCAGTTCGGCCGAGGCCGCCCCCCGCAACTGTGATGAGCGCATGGTGTGCTGCTTCAGCCCCAGGATACGCCCGACTTCCCTGGCGATCGCTGCGTTGTCCCCGGTCACCATCTTGACGCTGACACCATAGTCACGCATTGCATCGACCACTGCGCGCGAATCCTGACGCGGCGGATCGTATAACGGAATCAAGCCGATCAGCTCCAGCGGCCGGCCTTGCCGCTGCCGGCCAACCGCCAGCGTGCGATATCCCTTGGAGGCCAGCAGATCGACCAGCTTGTACAAATCATGTGCCCGGTTCTCGTCCAGTTGTGCCGCATCGATCAGGACCTGGGGGGCGCCTTTCATGACCACGAATCGCGAATCGTCCGGGTCTCCGGCCGCCACGACCGTGGCCTCGGTACGCTTACGGACAGGGTCGAATGGAACGAAGGACAGCTGCCGGTAAGTCCGCCAGTCCAGGTCTGGAAAATGTTCGTCGATATAGTGAAAAACAGGTAACTCGATCGGATCGTTGTTTTCCAGTTTCGAGGCCAGCGCCGCATGCAGAAACAGGGTACGCTCGTCGAAGCCGTCGAGCGCGACCGGATCGGCGACACGCATCTCGTTTCGAGTCAAAGTCCCGGTCTTGTCGGAGCAGAATATATCGACGCCAGCCAGCTCCTCGATCGCGGTCAGGCGTGACACGATCGCCTGGCGGCGTGCAAGATTGACCGCGCCGACCGCCATGGTCACCGATAACACCGCAGGCAAAGCGACCGGGATCGCGGCCACCGTCAACACCAGTGCAAAACGCGCGATTTCAAGCAGCGACTCATGCCGGAAAATCCCGACCAATACGATCAGCAGTACCATCGCCAGGGTCATCAAGATCAGGAAATTACCGATCCGGATCACCATTTTCTGAAAATGGCTGCGCTGCCCCAACTCCGCCCTGGCCACCAACGATACGACGTTGGAGAAATTGGTCTGCATCCCGGTATTGAGCACCAAGGCCAGCATTTCACCCTGCTTGACGATGGTATTGGCATAGGCGACTTCATCGGCCTTTTTACTGACCGGCAAAGACTCGCCTGTCAACACCGCCTGATCCACCAACAGGTAGTCGCCAGAAACCAGCTGCACGTCGGCCGGCACGATGTCACCGATCCGGAGCTTGATCAGATCACCAGGTACCAGTTCACGCGCTGGCAGCACGGCAAACCTGCCGTCACGCAATACAATGGCCATGTTGGCCAGGCGCTGCTTCAGTGCCTCGAGCGCATTCAGCGCCCGGTGCTCCTGCATAAAGTCGAGCCCGGCATTCACGAGCAACATGATAAAGATGACGATAAAATCTTCCCACTTCTGCACCAGTGCAGAAAGCAAGGCGGCCACCTCGATCATCCATGGAATCGGCCCCCAGAAGCGGCGAAAGAGCCTGTGCCATAGAGGCTCGGCCTGCTGCCGAATCTCATTGTAGCCATACTGCGCCAGGCGTCGTTGTGCTTCCGCCGCAGCAAGGCCCTGTGTCAGGTCGGTCTGCAATGCCGCCGCAGACGCTGCGCTCGACTGGCGCAGGTAGTCGTCGGTCGCCTTCATGATCACGCCCACTCAGTCAGTGAATAATGACGCATGACCGCGCCAAGCAGGTCGCTGCGCGTAATGATCCCTTGCAGGGTCTGCTGCTGCATGACCGGCATCGCGCCGATATGCCGTTCGACGAACACACGTGCAATATACTTGACGTCGGTATCGGCATCAGCGGTCAACACCTGCGGCGTCATCAGCTGCGCGACACGTTCAGCCGGCGGCCGGGCCGGCTGCTGCTGGTAATCCTCACTCAGCCCGGCTAAGTGGTGCAAGATATCACGGTCGGAAACGATCCCGACCAGGGTTCCGGCAGCCGTGACGACCGGCAGGTGGCGGAAGCCATGCGCCTGGAACTGTCTCAGCGCCGTTGCGAGACCAGTCTCCGGCATCACGGTCTCGACTGGTGAACTCATTACCTGCGCGGCCCGCAAGACAGCAGGAACCTGGCCGATCTGCTCGATACTGCGATAGGCCTGCCGGGCCTGGTGTCCCTTATCATCGACCGGACGTGCGGCAGAAACTGCTTCGACCTTGCTGACCAACGGTTTTTTAAGCAGCTTGCCCACAGGCATGAGTTCATGACCGTTCAAACCATAAAGCGTAAAATTGGTCATATTCTCTCCGCTCTAACACGCCGTCTCCAGCCCGCACGCCTTGTATGCTACAGCCTGAAAAGCCGGTCAGGTCACGACTGACGCAGCACTGCGTCCCAATACTGTGCTTATTCCCAACAACTCGTCTGCCGCACGAACCAGGTCCTGCAACACGGTCTGCGGATCCTGGTCCAGTCCCTCGGGACCTGGCCGATAACGCTCCAGGTAGACACGCAGGGTCGCCCCGCCAGTCCCGGTTCCTGACAGCCGGTACACCAGCCGTGCGTCCTGTTCAAAAAAAATACGTATACCCTGATGTGACGTTTCACTGTGATCCACCGGGTCGGTATAGCTGAACTCATCGGCCTGCAGTACCTGCAGGCCGGCATGCCGTTGTCCAGCCAGCGCGGGAAGCCGGTCG
>JALUUZ010000217.1 GCA_027021095.1 Gammaproteobacteria bacterium | reverse complement strand
CCTAAAGATCCGAAAGCACGCAACCTGTATAAAGTCGGTGACCAGGTCTCAGGCAGTGCCAGGATAGAAACCATACTGCCAGACCGGATTATTCTGCTGCACAACAATGAACGCGTCAGCCTGAAATTGAAATCCGTCAAGGACATGGAACAGCTGCTAAAAAAATATTCTAATAAAAACAATAAATTGAAAAAATAATCCCGGATGTAGTATGATAACCGCAACACAGGATGATAAGAATGAATGCAACCTGGCCTGTGATCAGATCAGGCAAAACAAAAACAATGCAAGCAACAGCGCCCTGGACCGGAACAAGACAGTGAACGACACCACACATTCTGCTGACAAACCCTGGCGGCTCACTGTCCTGCTGTGCCTTGTACTGCTGATGGCGGCAAGCCGGCTTAGCGCACAGCCCATCAACCTCAAGCTCGACGGTGCGCCGATCCATACCCTGATCAGTACCGTTTCGGAGCTGACCGGGAAAAATTTCGTCGTCGATCCACGCGTCAATGGCAAAGTCACGGTCATCTCGTCGAAACCGCTCAGCAGCAAGGAGATCTACAAGGTTTTTCTGTCGGTGCTCGAGGTACACGGCTACTCTGCGGTACCGTCCGGTAATGTCATCAAAATCGTTCCCAGCGCCCAGGCCAGGCGCGATACGATTCCGACCAATGATGCCACCGATGGCAACCAGATGATGACCCAGGTAGTGCAGATCAAGAATGTATCGGCCACCCGGCTGGTACCGACACTGCGGCCGCTGATGGCCCGGCACGGTCACTTGGGTGCTTATGCCTCGAGTAACACACTGATCATTACCGACCGTGCCGACAATGTACGGCGGCTGCTCAAGATCATTCAGCGCATCGACAAAGTCAGCGACAGTGAGGTCGATATCGTGCCGTTGCGGCATGCATCGGCGGCAGAGGTGGTCAGAATACTGAATACGCTGCAACGCAACACGCTGCGCGGCAAGAACCTGCAGACCAAGATCCGGCTCGCTGCCGACCCGCGAACCAACAGCGTGCTCCTGAGCGGCGAACGCAATGCCAGGCTGCGAATGCGCACGATCATCACGCACATGGACACACCACTGCATTCCGGGGGCAACACCCATGTAGTTTACCTGCGCTACATCAAGGCCAAGAAACTCGTACCGATCCTGAACGGGGTCAGCAAAACCATTCAGAAAAAAAAGGGCAAGCGCACGCGCACCGTGATCAGCAGCAAACCCGTCAGCATCCAGGCGGACGAGTCCAACAACGCACTGGTGATCACCGCCCCCCCGGACATTTTCAAATCACTGCAGCGGGTCATCGGTCAGCTCGACATACGCCGCGCCCAAGTCCTGGTCGAAGCCATCATCGCCGAAGTCTCGGTCGACAAGGCACGTGAACTCGGTGTGCAGTGGCTGGTTGCCGGCGCTGACAGGAAAGGGACGACCGGTGCAGCCGCCTCATCCAGTTTCAATGACAGTTCCAGCGGCAGCATTCTTGGCGTCGTCGGTGCAATCAAAAAAGGGTCCGTGCCTGCACTCGGTAACGGTCTGAACCTGCTGCTTGGCCAGATTGCCGGTGGCAAGAAAGGCGGTATCGGCCTGCTGGTCAATGCGCTGAAATCGAATGCCGATGCCAATATCCTGTCGACGCCTTCGATCGTCACGCTCGATAATCAAAAGGCCGAGATCGTCGTCGGCCAGAACGTGCCTTTCAAGACCGGCCAGTTTACCACCACCGGGGCCAACAACGGCGCGGTCAACCCGTTCCAGACCATCCAACGCCAGGATGTCGGCCTGACACTGCGGGTCAAGCCGCAGATCAACGAAGGCAATGCAATCATGCTGGAGATCGACCAGGAAATCTCCAGTATCAACCCCAGCAATGTCGCCTCTGACATCATCACCAACAAACGTACGATCAAGACCACGGTCATGGTCGAAAACGGCCATGTCATCATACTCGGCGGCCTGATCGATGAAAAACTGCTGACCAACAGGCAACGCGTACCCTTGCTCGGCGATATCCCACTACTCGGCAAGCTGTTCCGTTACAAAAAGACATCGAAGGAAAAACGCAACCTGATGATCTTCCTGCGGCCTGTCATCATCCGCGACAACGCGACCCAGCATTCAGTGACCCACAGCAAATACCAGTTTATCCGCGAGCAGCAGCTGTTTTTCCGCAAAAAAGGCATTCCGATGCTGAAGGGAAAGGAATCCCCGCTGCTGGATAAAAACATGCAGAAGATCACCCGGGTACCACAGACCGTGCTGCGCAAGCCGGCGGCCAGCGGCAACAAGAAGACAGGCAAAGACGCGGGCAACGAGACTCCAGCCACCCCGGACAGCAGGGTGCAAAAACCGAAAAAACGCAAAAAACGACGCTGGTATCATTTCTTCAGGAAGAACAAAAACAACACCAAACACAACGCCAACAGCCAAAGCGAAGAGTCCGACTCCGCCAATGACTACTGAGCCGGACAGCAGCAACAGTTCCGATGCAGCGTATGGCTCGCCATGCGCCCGGCCACCCAAGTCACTGCCTTACCAGTATGCGCAGCGCCACGGTGTACTGCTGAAACACTGCACTGCGGATCACTGTCTCATCGCCCACCGCCCGGCACTGCAACCGGAAGTCATTGCCGAGCTCAGACGTTGCCTGGGGAAAAGCCTGCGTTTTGAACGACTCGACGATGAGCGTTTCACCCAGTTATTGTCCGAGTCGTACGAACAAGGATCACACAAGGCCACCCAGGTGATGGAAGACCTGGGCGAGGACCTGAACCTGACCCATGTCGCCTCAGCGCTGTCCCGGCCTGCCGATCTGCTCGACAGCGACGATGATGCGCCGATCATCCGCCTGATCAACGCACTGCTGACCGAGGCGGTGAAAGACAATGCCTCCGATATTCATATCGAGCCCTATGAGCGCAAGCTGGTGGTGCGTTTCCGTATCGACGGTGTACTGCAGGAAATGCTACAGCCACCCTACCAGCTTGCACCGCTGCTGGTCTCGCGTATCAAAGTCATGGCGCAGCTGGACATCGCTGAAAAACGTATCCCGCAGGATGGCCGCATCTCGCTCCGCGTAGCCGGCCGGCCGGTCGATATTCGCGTCTCGACGCTGCCTTCCAACCATGGTGAACGCGTCGTGCTGCGCCTGCTGGACAACAAGGCAGGGCGCCTGAACCTGGACCAGCTGGGGATGCATGCGCGGCACCGGCGGTTGATCACCGGGATGATCCAGAAGCCGCACGGCCTGTTGCTGGTCACCGGGCCGACCGGATCGGGAAAGACCACGACCCTGTACGCCGCACTGACCCAGCTCAACGACCACAGCCGCAACATCGTCACGGTCGAAGACCCGATCGAGTATTACCTGGATGGCATCAGCCAGACCCAGGTCAACACCAAGATCGATCTGACTTTTGCCCGCGGGCTGCGCGCCATCCTGCGCCAGGACCCCGACGTGGTGATGATCGGCGAGATCCGTGACTTTGAAACCGCCCAGATCGCGATCCAGGCCAGCCTGACCGGGCACCTGGTCCTGTCGACGGTGCACACCAATACCGCGATCAGCGCCGTCACACGCCTGCGTGACATGGGAATCGAACCGTTCCTGCTGTCCTCCAGCCTGCTGGGCACCGTGGCCCAACGGCTGGTGCGGCTGCTGTGTCCACATTGCAAACAAGCCTACACGGCCTCGGCCAGCGACTGTCAAGTCCTTGAACTCGATCCGGCGGCACCGCCGACACTGTACCGTCCAGGCGGCTGTGAACACTGCCGGCAACTAGGCTACAGCGGGCGCAGCGGGGTCTATGAAATCATCACGATCGACGACACCTTGCGCAGCATGATTCATGATCAGTGCAGCGAACAGCAGATGCTGCAGCATGCACGCCAAACCGCCCCCGGCATTCGTGAAGACGCCATCGCACGCGTCCTCGACGGATCGACTTCACTCGATGAGATCCTCCGTGTCACACTCGATGGGTGACAAACGATGAGCGCCTACGAATACACTGCACTGGACCAGCGCGGCTGGCGCAAAAACGGCATACTCGAAGCCGACAGCGCACGCCAGGTCCGGCAGCTGCTGCGCGACCAGGGACTGACCCCGCTGTCAGTCGATGCACTTGACGAATCGGCAACACGGCATGGTACGAAACGCCGGGCGGGTAGGCGCATCAATGTACTGGACTTGGCCATGCTGACACGCCAGCTCGCTGCACTCCTGCAGGCCGGGCTGCCATTGGAGAAGGCATTGCAATCGGTTGCCGAGCAGAACGAAAAGCCGGCAGTCAAACGTGTCCTGCTTGCGATTCGTGCCAAGGTCCGCGAGGGCCACAGCTTTGCGTCCGGGCTGGCGGATTTTCCCAACGTCTTCCCGGAGATCTACCACAAGACCGTCGAAGCCGGTGAGGCCTCGGGCCACCTCGACGAGATACTCGAACGGCTCGCCGACTACTCCGAAAATCGCCATCGTATCCGCCAGAAGACGACACTGGCCATGTTCTACCCGGCACTGCTGACCCTGACCTCGATCGGCATCGTCGTGGCGATGCTGGCCTACGTGGTGCCACAGCTGATCAAAGTCTTCGACTCAGCAGGCAGAGAGCTGCCGGCCATGACTCAGGCACTGATCGCGGTCAGTGGTTTTCTGAAGGAATACTGGATCGCGCTGCTGCTTGCGCTCATACTGACTGTACTGCTCATCACCGCGCTGCTGCGGCAACCCGCCATCAGGGCACTGTGGCACCGGTTGCTGCTGCGTATGCCATTGTTCGGGCGACTGACGAGAACGCTCAATACCGCGCGCTTTGCGCGCACGCTCAGCATTCTAACCGCCAGTAACGTACCGATTCTGGATGCACTGCGCATCTCGGCCGAAGTGCTTGCCAACCTGCCGATGCGTCACGCGGTCGAACAGGCAACGGTCAAGGTGCGTGAAGGCGCAAGCCTGAGTCATTCACTGCAGCAGGCAGGTTACTTTCCACCAATGACGTTGAACCTGATCGCCAGCGGCGAAGCCAGTGGCAGACTCGACACCATGCTCGAACAGTCTGCCAATATCCAGGAACGTGAGGTGGAGTCATATATCAACACGCTGCTCGGCCTGTTCGAGCCACTGCTGATCCTGCTGATGGGCGGCATCGTCCTGGTCATCGTACTGTCGCTGATGCTGCCTATCTTCGACCTCAATACCTTGATACAAAAATAGGGTTATTGGAAGCGGTGTTGACGCTGATTTCATGTGACCAGCCAGGACGCGCCATTGCGCCGTCGCAGTAGAAGGGTGGTGAGAGATGCGGGCTAGACACATAACTTGCAACACCTGCAACAACCCCAGAAAAAACCTGGAACAGTTTGATTTCTGATTCCGCCTGCTATAATTAAGGCTATTATTACAATAACGATTGTGTTCCTGCCATAAAGGAGAATACGATATATGCGATCCAGATCCTGCCTGTTGCTTATGATGTTCGTTCTTCTTTTTTCACTGTCTGCGGCGATCGCTGAACCGCCGTCATACAACACCAGTCAGCCGGCACACAGGCTGCAGCCTGCCGGCGGCAAACTGAAGTGCCTGTTCTACAGGCGCGATCCTGTGTCCTATCTGAAAGGACAAAAAGAGCTATTCCTGCTGTTGCTGAACTCCGGGGATGAGCACTTCAACTACGAGTATCATTTTGCCAACAAGCTTGCGTAGACGTATTTAGCGCGCACAGCCTTCTACAAACAGCCGATCGCCTCGTGCAGGCGCTGCACCGGGATGATCTTCATCCCGGCGATGGAATCGTTCTTCTGTACATTGGCACTGGGCACGATCGCTGTCTTGAAGCCGTGCTTGGCCGCTTCACGAATCCGCTCCAGGCCATTGGGGACCGGGCGCACCTCGCCGGCCAGTCCGATCTCACCGAATGCGATCATATCCCCTGCCAGCGGCACATCGCGAAAACTGGAAAGCACCGCCAGAACGACCGCCAGGTCGGCCGCGGTCTCAGTAACCCGCACCCCGCCAACGACGTTGACATAGACGTCCTGGTTGTACATCGCGACCCCGGCGTGACGGTGCAGTACCGCCAGCAGCATCGACAACCTGTTCTGCTCCAGGCCCAGCGTCACCCGCTTGGGATTGGGCAGGTGGCTTTCATCGACCAGTGCCTGGGCCTCGACCAGCATCGGCCTGCTGCCTTCGCGCATCACCATGATCATGCTGCCGGCTACCGGGGACTCGTGGCGCGACAAAAAAATCGCCGAGGGATTGCTGACCTCTTTCAGCCCCTTGTCGGACATCGCAAACACACCGAGTTCGTTGACCGCACCGAACCGGTTCTTGATCGCCCGGATGATGCGGAAACGGCTGCCGGAATCACCCTCGAAGTACAATACCGTATCGACCATGTGCTCGAGCACCCGCGGTCCGGCGATCGCGCCTTCCTTGGTGACATGACCGACGAGAAACAGCGCCGTATCAGTCTGCTTGGCAAACTGGGTCAGTTGTGCCGCACACTCCCTGACCTGCGACACGGAACCCGGCGCCGAAGTGAGCAGTTCGGTAAACACGGTCTGGATCGAATCGATGACCATGACCCGGGGACGTGACTTGAGTGCGAGCCTGGTGATCCGCTCCACCGAGGTTTCCGCCAGGCAGTTGAATTTCTCCGTCGGCAGACCCAGGCGTTGCGCGCGCAGGCTGATCTGCTGCAGCGATTCTTCGCCGCTTACATACAGAATATTCTGCTGCGTCGACAAGGCAGCCATGGTCTGGGTCAACAGCGTCGATTTGCCTATCCCCGGATCACCACCGATCAGCACCACCGAGCCGGAAGTCAGGCCGCCTCCGAGCACGCGGTCGAGTTCCTGCATCCCGGTCGGAATTCTTGATTCGGGTTTCAGGTCGACCTGGTCGAGCGCCCTGACATGATTGCTGGCCGCGTCACCGCTGTAACCGGAAAACCGCTGGCCGCCGGACGGTTTCGGCTCGACCGATTCGACCAGCGAGTTCCAGGCCCCACAGTCACCGCATTGACCTGACCATTTCGGTGCCACGGCCCCACACGCATTGCAATAATAACTGGTTTTCAGTTTTGCCATACTGTTTACGCTGTCCTGCCCGCGATTGTCCTGTGTGTCAAGTCAGTCCTGTTCGACCAGGAACCTGACCCTGTCAGTGACCTGGCATAGTAACTCATAAGCAATGGTTCCGGAACAGCCTGCGACCTCCTCGACCGCCAAGCCGTCTCCCCAGAGTACGACCCGGTCACCGATCTGCGCGTCGATGACGTTACGCAGGTCCAGTGTCAGCATGTCCATCGACACCCGCCCGATCAGGCTAGCACGCTGTCCGCGAACCAGCACCGGCGTCCCGGTCTTCGCATGACGCGGATAGCCGTCCCCGTAACCGATCGCCACGACACCGACCGGCATGTCCTCCGGACAGACCCAGGCGCCCCCATAACCGACCGGGTCACCGGCACGTTGCTGGCGGACTGCGATCAACTCGCTCTCCAGCGTCATCACCGGCTTAAGGTCTTCGTCGCGGCCGGTCGATGCCAGAAACGGTGACACGCCGTACAACATGATGCCCGGGCGCACCCACTGCCCGAGCGTCCCGCTGGCAAACAGCAGCGCGGCCGAATTGGCACACGAGACCGCCGCATCCAGGCCGTCGATACACTGGTAGAAACGCGCTGACTGCTGCCGCGTATAACTGTCGCGGCGGTCATCGGCATTGGCGAAATGGGTCATCAGAGTGACCGAGCTGACATCGGGATGGTCGACGAGCCGTTGATAAAATGGGACCGCCTGCTCCGGCGCAACCCCCAGCCGGTTCATGCCGGTATTGATCTTGAGCCAGACACCGACCGGCGCGGCCAGCCGGGTCTGCTCGAGCAGTGCCAGTTGCTGCGGCTGATGAATCACCAAATCGAGCTGTCTGGCAGCGATCGTGTCGAGTTCATCGGGTTCGAAAAAGCCTTCGAGCAGCAGGATTTTCTTGTCGATCCCGGCCTCGCGCAGCTGCAGCGCCTCCTCCAGGCTGGCCACCGCAAACCCGTCGGCCGCGGCCAGCCCCCTGGCCGCCCGCAGAATGCCATGACCATAACCATTGGCCTTGATCACTGCCATCACCCGCGCACCCTGTGCATGCTTTCTGGCCTGTTGCAGATTATGCCGCATCGCGCCGAGGTCGATGCGCGCCCGGGCAGGCCTCATACAAACGGCCCGGTACTGAATCGCTGCAGATAGGATTGGGGTGAACGGTAACCCGGAGCCGCTGCCGATGGACCGGAACCACCAGCGCCTCCGCTGTCAGTCGGTGCAAAACCACCGCCACCGGGAGCCGGGGCGGCACCCGATGGATCGAATCCTGGCGGCGGGTACTGCTGCTCTGAGATATAGTTCTCGAACCGGGTATACTGCCCGAGGAAAGTCAGGCGTACCGGGCCGGTGGGCCCGTTACGCTGCTTGCCGATGATAATCTCAGCAATCCCCTTGTCTGCCGTGTCTTCGTTGTAGACCTCGTCCCGGTAGATAAAGACGATCACGTCAGCGTCCTGCTCGATCGACCCGGACTCGCGCAGATCCGACATCACCGGACGTTTGTTCGGCCGCTGCTCGAGACTGCGATTGAGCTGTGACAAGGCGATCACCGGTACATCCAACTCCTTGGCCAAGGCTTTCAGCGAGCGCGAAATCTCGGATACCTCGTTGGTCCGGTTCTCCTTCGCGCCGGGCACCTGCATCAGCTGCAGGTAGTCGATGATGATCAGTCCCAGTCCACCCTGTTCACGTTTGAGACGCCGTGCCCGGGCGCGGATCTCGGTCGGACTCAAGGCCGGGCTTTCATCGATATGCAATGTCGCTTCCGACAGGATTCCCATCGCCGAGGTCAGGCGCAACCAGTCCCGGTCATCGAGCCGGCCGTTGCGTACCTTGTGCTGATCGATACGGCCAAGCGACGACATCATCCGTGTCGCCAACGACTCTCCCGACATTTCCATGCTGAACACCAGCACCGGCTGCTTGTCCTTGATCGCCACATGCTCTGCGATATTCATCGCAAACGAGGTTTTCCCCATCGACGGTCTGCCGGCGACGATGATCAGGTCTGATTTCTGTAACCCGGAGGTCATCCTGTCGAATTCGGTAAACCCCGTAGCGAGCCCGGTGATATCGCTGTCGGAATGATACAGCTCGTCGACACGTTTAAATGCTTTTTGCAGCAGCGTGTCGAAACTCTTGATACCCTTGCGCCCGCGGTCACGCTCATCGGCGATCTGGTAGACCTTGCGCTCCGCCTCGTCCACCAACTCCGTGCTGCTGCGCCCTTCCGGTGAATAGCCGCTGTTCGCGATGTCCAGGCCGACACCGATCAGCCGGCGCAGGATCGAACGGTCGCGCACCAGCTCTGCGTAGGCCTTGACATTGGCCGCACTTGGTGTGTCTTTCGCCAAGGCCCCGAGGTACGCCATGCCGCCCACCTTGTCGAGTTCATTGTTGCGATCCAGGCGTTCTGACAAGGTCACCACGTCGAACGGCTGCCCTTCCTCGGAAAGCGCAGCAATGGTCCGAAAGATGAGCCGGTGATCCTGGCGATAGAAGTCCTCCTCGGTCAACAGGTCCGCAACCTCGTCCCAGGCCCTGTTGTTGAGCAGGATGCCACCGAGCACGGACTGTTCGGATTCGATCGAATTGGGGGGGACTTTTAACTTGCTGGTGTTTGTTTCAGTAACTGAAGACGCTTTGATGGTTTCCAACATGCTTTACTCACACAGTATGATAATCTTGAAATAAAAACCCGGCACTGCAGCACTAATTGTATTAGCAAACCAGCAGAGTTTAAACTCTAGTAATCTGTGTGTTTACCGGTAAAAGCTGTGGAAAAAATTAATTCAGCGGCAAACAAGGACTTGCACCCTGCCGCCGCTGACAAAACAAAGAAAAAAAATTTCGCGGAAACGAGCCTACTCGGGTTCGACCAGGACCTTGATCGTTGTGTCCACATCGGTGTGCAAATGCACCGCAAACTCGTATTCACCCAGCAGGCGAATCGGACCTTCGGGCATACGGATATCCTTTTTCTCGACAGTCACACCACGCTGCTGCACTGCCTCGGCGATATCAGCGTTGGTCACAGAGCCGAACAGCCTGCCCTCTTCCCCTGCTTTTGCAGTAATGCTGATCACCATGCCGGTCAGCTGGGCCTCCTTCTGCTTTGCCTCGGCCAGCAGTTCTGCCGCCTTGCGCTCGAGCTCCGAACGCCGTTCCTCGAAGTAAGCAATATTTTCCTTGGTGGCCGGCGCTGCCTTACCAGTCGGGATCAGGTAATTGCGCCCGTACCCGGCCTTGACCTTGACCTTGTCACCCAGGTCACCCAGGTTTTCAATTTTCTCTAACAATATGACTTCCATTCTGACATCCGCCTGTTAATGTTGATCAGTAAACGGCAGCAAAGCCAGGTAACGTGCGCGCTTGATCGCATCGGCCAACTGGCGCTGATACTTTGCACTGGTGCCGGTAATTCTGCTCGGAACAATCTTACCGGTTTCGGAAATATACATCTTCAATGTCTGCAGATCCTTGTAGTCGATCTCGGTGATCCCTTCTGCGGTAAACCTGCAATATTTTTTACGTCTGAAATAACGTGCCATCGTTTTCTACCTCTGGTTCAATCGTGCCGGGGTGGACTACTCAGCTGCCGGTGTGCTGGACTCTGCATTGGACTCCGCACTGCTGGATTCAGGCGGTGCCGTTGTCTCCGCAGCCGGCTTCGGTGTGGTCTCAGTCCCACCCTGTTCAGGCCTGGACTGGGCTTCCTTCTCTGCCTTGACCATGATCGACGGCTCGGTCACCGCGGTTTTCATCCGGATCACCAGCCATCGCAGGACTGCGTCGTTGAAACGGAACGCGGTCTCGAGTTCGTCCAGGGCCGACTGGTCACATTCGATATTCATCAGAATATAGTGGGCTTTATGCAGTTTCTGGATGGTATAGGCGAGCTGGCGGCGGCCCCAGTCCTCGAAACGATGAATGGTGCCCTGGCTGGATTCGATAATCGCCTTGTATTTATCGACCATTGCAGGCACCTGGTCGCTCTGGTCCGGATGAACCAGAAATACTACTTCATAATGTCGCATCATCACTCCTCGCGAATAACAGCCTCCCGACACCACGAACCGACCGCGTGCGGTGAGGCAAGGAGAAAACACTACCTTTTACATGGATAAGCCAGGTCCAGAGACACGGCACTCCAAAAGGCAGAACAAACAAAAGGCGCTATTCTACTGAATCTGTGGCGCCGATTCAAACATTTAAACGATATGCTTCCTCTGTCTGAGCGCCTCATACAGACAGATACCGGCTGCCACCGAGACATTCAGGCTCTCGACCTCGCCGGCCATCGGCAGGCTGACCAGCAGGTCGCACTTGTCGCGTGTCAGGCGCCTGAGTCCCTTCTGCTCGGCGCCGAGCACCAGCGCCAACGGCCCGCGCAGATCGGCCTGATACAGCGACTGTGCCGCCTCGCCGGCCAACCCGATCAACCAGACACCGCCCGCCTTCATCTTTTCCATGGCCCGCGCCAGGTTGGCCACTTGGTAGAGCGGCACTGTCTCCGCGGCCCCACTGGCGACCTTGCGTACAGCAGGCGTCACCCCGACTGCACGATCACGCGGCACGATCACCCCATCGACACCGGCAGCATCGCCCGTGCGCAGGCAGGCGCCGAGGTTGTGTGGATCCTTGACACCGTCCAACACGAGATAGAACGGGCTTGTCTGCTGT
>JALUUZ010000216.1 GCA_027021095.1 Gammaproteobacteria bacterium | reverse complement strand
TGGACGCGTTCAGGAACAGGCTGGGGCGCCGGGACAGGTTGTGACTTTGCGATCGAACCACAAGACCGCGTTGCTCGTGCTTGGCGTGCATCTCGAGGCCGAAGGTTATCCGAACGTGCGCTACCGGATTCGTGACCTGAAGAATTCGCCTTGGTTCGAGACCACCGAGATCAACGTACCGATGTGGCGGCGTGTGGCCGGATCGAGGGGGGACGGTGTCGGGCGTGTGTCGGCGCTGCTGCGGGCGTTGTTTGCACACCTGTTGCTGTTGGCGAAATATCTTCGGCATGGGCGCGCAGCAGTCGTGTATGTTCCCTATCCCGCGGTGTTCGTGGTCTGGGGGCTGAGCTGGCTGCCGCGCAGGATCCGTCCGAACAGGGTAGTGCTCGATGCGTTTATTTCGCTGTACGACACCGTCGTCAACGACAGGCAACTGTTGCCACCGGAAGGACGGCGGGCGGCCCTGTTGAAACAGATCGAGAAGAGGGCTTTCACTGCGGCGGACCGCGTAATCGTCGATACTGCGCAAAGTGCTGCGTATGTGTGTCGGGAGTTTGGACTGCCGTCGGACAAGGTTGTCGATGTTCCGTTGTCGACCAATCAGCAGACATTTCATTTCATGCCCTATCATCCCGATGACGCATCCTGCACGGTGCTGTTCATTGGCACGTTTATTCCACTGCACGGCCTGGAGGCGATAATCGACGCAGCAATCGCCTTGCGTGATTGCGCGCATATCCGGTTTCGCATCGTCGGTGCCGGACAGACATCGCAAACCGTTGCAAACAGGATCGAGGGCCGGAGGCTGAACCTGGAGTGGGTCGCCGAATGGCAGTCATCCGAGGCATTGGCGGCGATGATTGGTGATGCCGACATCTGCCTTGGAATATTTGGTGCGGGGAACAAGACGCAGCGTGTCTGCCCTTTCAAGATCTACAATTATGCCGCCTGCGGCAGGGCGATAGTCACCGGTGACACCGAGTGGATCCGCTTCGCGACAACGGGTTTGGGCTATCGGCCATTCGAGACGGTGCCGGTCAACGACGGTGCGATGCTGGCGCAAGCGATAAGCCGGCTTGCGGAGTCTGGTGAAGCACGTCGGCAATTGGCGAAGAACAGTCGTCGTTTCTACGAAGAGACACTGTCGAACGAGATCGCAATGTCCAGGTTCGCGGTATTGCTGGGAGCTAGTGCAGACCCAGTAGAATCAGAATCTTGAGCGTCTGGTTCTCCAGGGGGTCGCTACGGTATACCTCGGGGTGCAGTACATAGCGAAGCCGTTGCCGGAGCCGGCCCTTGCCTCTGAGGTCGATCAGCCTCATTGCCAGTGCCTTGTGTCTGGGGTCAATGGTGGGATAGGTGTTCAGAAAGCGGGTCACCTGACACAGGCAGTCCAGCCCATGGTGTCGGTGTGTGGTCAGACGGCGCAGAAAACCTGCCGCGCGGGTACGAATCTTTTTCAGGCCGGGCTCCCATGCGGTTACTGTGCTGCCGTGCTGGCGATACTGGATGGAAACGAAGTCGTCGTATATCACTTCACCGAAACCGGATGCCACCAGGTAGGTCCACCAGTCGTGCATCATCATGTTCTCTGGTGCGCCTTCTAACAGTAAACGTCTTATTGTATCGCCAAATACCGTTGTGCAGCCAACCGCAATATTTTCGACTATTGCGTTACTGAATCCGATTTGCTGCGGTACGCGTGAGTACCCGAGGTGTCCCAGCCGTTCGTCGACATATTCCAGCCTGCTGCAGTAGAGCACCTTGTCGGGCGCAGGGCATGCAAGGATTTTTTCCATCGCGCGGGCAATCTTCTCCGGCTTCCAGACATCGTCCTGGTCGCAGAATGCATACAGCTCGCCGGGTGCGCCGTGCTGTGCGGACAGTGTCAGGAAACTTGGGACCACACCAATGTTGCCACCGATATCGAACGAGGCCAGCCTGTGGCGGTTCGGGTGGGCATCGATGATGTCAACGGTATCGTCCGTGGAGCCGTCGTCACGGATGTGGATGGCGATGTTGGGGTAGGTCTGGCTGAACAGGCTGTCCAGTTGTTCACCGACAAATCGTTCACCATTGTAGGTCGACAACAGTATGTTGACTCTGGGATGGGTGGGCTGGCTCATGGTGGATGTGAGCGGTCTGGGCGCGGATAGCGACGGATGCACGGAGTGCCTGTTGGGCGGCTACCCGGTTAGGTCGTTGCCGTCGCTGGAACGGCGGGTCTTTCGCTGGTCCTCATCGGCGCCTTTGTAGTGCAACGCGGAGACCTGCTCGGACAGGACGCCAATCAGGAATGCCAGCACCGAGGTGGTAAACAGCAGGGCACTCATGTTGGTGAAACGATGCTCGGTAATGAAAGTGAACAGGTAGTAGCTGAGTCCAATGAGGAACAGCGCCAGACTGACAGGAAGAAACAGCCGCATGGGAGAGAATAATGAGCCGACCTTGATGATGACCAGGAAGAAGCGCAGACCGTCACGAAACAACCGGATCTTGCTTTTACCCTCGCGCTTTTCTGCCCGTATCGGTACGTAGGCTACGGGCAGGCCGGAACGAAAGAAGGCCATGGTGCAGGTGGTTGGGTAGGAGAACCCGTTGGGCAGCAGGTATAGAAATTTTCGGA
>JALUUZ010000215.1 GCA_027021095.1 Gammaproteobacteria bacterium | reverse complement strand
TCATTACCATGTCGGCGCCTTCGTCCAGGTCCAGTCCGACTTCATGCATGGCCTCGTCAGTGTTGGCCGGGTCCATCTGGTAACTGTATTTGTCTGCGCCCGCCAGGTTTTGCGCCGAGCCGACGGCTTCACGAAAGGGACCATAGTAAGCTGAAGCGTATTTCGCCGAGTAGGCGAGTATCCGTGTGTGGATGAATCCCGCGTTTTCCAGTGCCTGGCGCAGGCTGCCGATACGCCCATCCATCATGTCGGACGGGGCGACGATGTCAGCGCCGGCCGCGGCGTGCGACAGCGCCTGCCTGACCAGCACCTCGACGGTTTCGTCGTTCAGCACATAACCGTGGTCATCGATCAGGCCGTCCTGTCCATGCGAGGTGAACGGATCGAGCGCGACATCGGTGATGACGCCGAGTTCGGGCACATGCTGTTTCAATGCCCGGAGCGCACGTTGCACCAGGCCGTCGTCGTTATAGGCTTCGGCCGCATCCAGTGACTTTTTTTCCGCGGCGATGACCGGAAACAGCGCGATCGCCGGGATGCCCAGCCGGGCCAGTTGTTCGGCTTCGGCCAGCAGCAGATCGACGCTCAAGCGCTCTATTCCCGGCATCGAGGTTACGGGCTGCCTGTGGTTCTTACCGTCCAGAATGAAAACAGGGTAGATCAAGTCATCGGTGCTGAGCGAATGTTCACGCATCAGGCGGCGCGAAAAAGCGTCACGGCGCATGCGCCGCATACGGGTTGCCGGAAAGCGGCGGCTGCCTCGGTCAGTGGGAAACATAGATTAATCCGGGTTGGCTGAAACTGAATCGTCTGTCATGGGTCTATTATATGTCAGGCGGCAGTAAAATATCCACGAATACGCCGCGACTGCCGAGACAGACGGCCATAGCGCAGAAACCTGTTGCCTCGGATGACGTAGCGGTTGATGTTCGTTGAATCCCCAGGGTACGCGGAGAAGCCCGGGGCTTTGTATTTTAGTTAATAAAATCATAATCTTAACATAAAATATTTCGACAGCCTTGGGTCGGATCTATAATGATAACCAGAATTGAGGGCAAACGATGAAAGAAACCTTACCGTTGCTGGACCAGATCGAATTTCCGCGTATCAGCCGTGAAGCGATCGAAGTCCTGCAGGTGAATCTTGGTTACCGGTGTAACCAGCAATGCCTGCATTGTCATGTCAATGCCGGGCCGAACCGTAAAGAGTCGATGCAGCTCGATACCGTACACCAGGTGCTGCGCCTGTTGGAGCAGGGTGGAATCAGCACGCTCGACCTGACCGGCGGCGCGCCGGAACTGAACCCGCATTTCCGTTACCTGGTCAGCCGTGCGCGTGCGGCCGGTGTGCACGTCATCGACCGCTGCAACCTGACCATTCTGCACGAGCCGGGACAGCAGGATCTTGGCGAGTTCCTGGCACATCACCGGGTAGAGGTTGTTGCTTCTTTGCCCTGTTATGCCCAGGCCAATGTCGATCAGCAGCGTGGCGCCGGTGTATTCGAAAAAAGTATCACTGCGTTGCGGCAGCTCAATCGGCTGGGTTATGGCGGTGCGCAGACCGGCCTGGTGTTGAACCTGGTGTTCAACCCGCAGGGACCGGCGCTGCCACCGGCGCAGTACGCACTGGAACAGGACTACAAGCAGCATCTGCAGCGGGAATACCAGGTTGTATTCAACCAGCTGTTTACGCTGACCAATATGCCGATACAACGCTTCGGCAGTACCTTGCTGTCGAAAGGCAAGTTCGACGACTACATGAACCTGCTGATTGACAGCCATCAACAGGAAAACCTTGGGCGGGTCATGTGCCTGCGTATGCTCAGTGTCGACTGGCAGGGTTATTTGTACGATTGCGATTTCAACCAGATGCTCGGCCTTGGACTGGAGTCCGCCGAGCACGGCAGGATGCATCTCAGCGAGCTCGATCTGCGGCAGGTGTTGAACCTGCCGATTCGCACTGCCGGCCACTGCTATGCCTGTACCGCCGGGCAGGGCAGCAGCTGCGGCGGTGCGCTGTAACCCGTCACCTGTCATTTGTCACCGAATCCCCGGCCTGTTTTCGGCAATTCAGCGGCTGGCCTGGGTTATTTGCCCGAAATTTGCTTAAAAATGGTAGTGGGCTATAGATTTACAACCAGCCTGGCTTTTCATTGCGAGATGGTGCCAAGGTACGTCCTGGGTGGCTTTCGCGACTGAGGAGCGCGCAGGCAAGGGTGCGCCATGCGCACCAATATATGGATAATGACACGGCATGGAAGAATCGCGTGTAGAAGGATGATCGTGTGATACGATTTGATTTACCTTGGTGTTGGTATACGCAATGCAACCCGCCCAGTGGTAATGGTGTGCGAAGCACACCAAAGGATCTACGGTAAAGCAATATTATGCACCAAAGTAGGGTGCGTTGTACGCACCGCCACCATGACAGATCGCCTCACATCAGGCAAAGAGGCTTTGACACGCCGGCTCGCCGACCGAGTGAAAGCCAGCCAGGGCGCGCCATTACGCCGTCGCAGTAGAAGGGTGGTGAGCAATGCGGGCTAAATGTTAACATTCATTAAGAGTGATACCGGATGAGCGCAAAAAAAGCGGTTGAGGTCATCAGGCCGGCGGACCTGCCGGCAC
>JALUUZ010000214.1 GCA_027021095.1 Gammaproteobacteria bacterium | reverse complement strand
CCTGTGGTCATCATGGTGCCATCCGCCGTGCTCGAAAAGTGGCAGCGTGATTTCAGCGTCTTCGTCGAGAACTGCCTGCCGGCGGCCTTGCAGGCGCGGTTGAGAATGGGCGTCGCCGGCAACGGCGTCGAATTTCTCAAGCTGCTCGATGACCCGCCGGAGCGCCGAAAGCAGATTGTCTTTCTTACGCACGGTGCGTTGAGCCGGAAGTTGTCGGACATCTGGGTGAAGCTGGCGATCATCCAGCGTGCGATGAAGCATCGTCACCATGCCGAGGCTGAATACAGGTCGATGGCCCGGTTCGCCGGCAAGCTGGTGAGGCAGGACGTCTATACCCGCCGGTATCCGGACTTGTGGCGAAAACTACTGGACCGGCCGACGCCGAAATGGATGAAGATACTGCGGCAGGAGATGGACGAGGCAGACGCACAGCATATCAATGACGACCCGGTGCCGCTGGACATCGTCCGGGCGATGGACCACCCGGACGTCAAGCCTTTACTCGACAAACTCTGGGAAGAAATCCAGTGTATGCCAAAGCGGGCCACCGCAAGTCTCAACAAGCGGCTTACGGTCGTTCGCAGGGGAATTCAGGCTATCCTGCCGAAGCTTTGGCAGTTATGTTTTCACCGTGCGGAGATCCAGTTGCCGTTGCTGGTACTCGACGAGGCGCACCATCTGAAAAATGCGGCGACACACCTGGCTTCGATGTTCCATAGTTCGGACTCGAAAGCGGACGCCGACGTCGTCAGTAAAGGCCAACTGGCCGGTGTCTTCGAGCGCATGCTGTTTTTGACCGCAACGCCGTTTCAGCTGGGGCATCATGAATTGTGCAGCATACTTGACCGCTTCAACGGAATAGCCTGGGACAGCCAGGTGGCACCTGAATGGGACAGGCTGACGTACCAGAAAAAGCTTGCAGATTTGCGCGATGTGCTCGATGCGTCCCAGCGCCAGGCGCTCGACCTGGAACGCAAATGGGGACGATTGCGCGAAGACGACATGGTGGTTGACGGCAAACGCTATGATGCCAGGCATGCCGATGCGTGGTGGGATGCGGTTGCCCGCAACGGCGCGGTTGACGAAAATGTACAGGCGCTGCGGCGCACGATTGCCGATACCGCCGAGGCGCTGGGTCAGGCGAACCACGCATTGAAGCAGTTCGTTGTGCGCCATACAAGGCCGCTGGTACTGTCAGAGCGCTACAGGGACATCCCCAGAAGGCGCAAGCTCAGTGGCAGCGCCGTCGTCGAACACGATGATTCGCATGCGGACCAGGACAGCGATGGCCTGAAAATCGATTCATCCAGTGCGCTGCCTTTTTTACTCGCAGCACGCTATATCGCGCTGACGCCGGGGCAACGGCCAGTGACGGCGGAGGGGCTGGCGTCGAGTTACGAGGCATTTCTGGATACGCGCCAAAACCTGCTGGACGGCAATGTCAGCCGAGTGATCGAGGAGGATGTGGCCGTAACAGCGATCGATGCCGATGATACGCAGGACTGGTATCTGCAGAACATCATCGATGCGATAAAGCCCGAAGGCCGTGTATTGTCAGAGCAGCATCCCAAAATCGGGCCGGTCGTCGACAAGGTGATCGAACTCTGGGAACGAGGCGAAAAAGTGCTGGTGTTCTGTCATTACGTGAAGACAGGCAGGGCACTGCTCACGCATATTTCCTACCTGATGCGAAAGAAGCTGTATGAACGGGCTGCCATGAAACTGTCGTGCGATAAGGATGCGGTGGAAGACCGGCTTGAAAAAAACGGCAAGCGTTTCAGAAAGGGATCGGGGCTCTACCTGAGAATGGAAGAAATCGTTGGTACGCTAATTTCGGGATACAAGAACCTGGAGTCCTGTCGTGACAGGTTGCTGGATATCGTTCACCGTTTTATGATTACACCGACCTTTATCGTGCGTTATTTTGAATTTGCCGGCAGTAAAGTGCAACCGGAGTCGCTTCACCTGGCCTTTGGATACAAGGAAAAAGGTGGACTGTCGTTTGCCGAACTGCTACAGCACTTTTTCAAATTCTTGAACGAGCTGACGTCTGAAGAGCGCGATAACTATTTACAGGCGCTGGATTCGATTCAGACCGGCAATATCACCCTGAAAGGCGATGTGGATGACGAAGATAAAAAGGACGCGATCCTTGCGTCGGTGAGACTGATCAACGGTTCGGTCAAACAGCACACCCGCCAGAACCTGATGCTGGCCTTCAATACGCCGTTCTATCCTGAAATACTGATCGCCAGCAGCGTCATGGCCGAAGGCGTCGACCTGCACCTGAATTGCCGGCATTTGATCCACTACGATTTGTCGTGGAACCCGAGTGATCTGGAACAAAGAACGGGCCGTGTGGACAGGCTGGGGGCCAAGGCGGAGAAGGCCGGGCAGCCGATACACGTTTACTACCCCTATCTCCAAGGCACACAGGACGAGAAGATGTACCGGGTGGTGATGGACCGGGACCGGTGGTTCAACGTGGTGATGGGCGGGAGCTTTGAAGTGGACTACCAGACAACCGAACGAATTTCCGAACGCGTGCCTTTACCCGGTAGGGTATTGCAACAGTTAAGGTTGAATTTGGAAGTGGTGGATGTTTCGTGCACCGGATGTTAGCGAGCGTT
>JALUUZ010000213.1 GCA_027021095.1 Gammaproteobacteria bacterium | reverse complement strand
TTCGCGACCGAGGAGCGCGCAGGCATAGTCGACACTATGTCGAGCACTCCGACAGAGCGAAAGCCAGCCAGGGCGTGCCATGGTGCCGTCGCAGTAGAAAGGTGGTGAGAAATGCGGGCTAGAATTTTTACGGTCGGGCACAGTGACAGAAAGGCCGGCGAGCTGCTGGGGCTGCTGCAGGCCGTGGCCGTCGATTGTGTCGTCGACATCCGCTCGCACCCGGTGTCGACGCGGCATCCGCAGTTTTCACAACCGGCATTGCGTGAATTTTTAGACCAGCAGGGAATTCGCTATCATTGGGCCGGGCGCCAGCTCGGAGGCCGCCAGGAGCAGTTTCCGGAGTTTGCCGACTATATGCAGACAGGGCAATTCAAGGTCAGTGCCATGCAGCTGGTCAACCTGGCCGGAAAGAACACGCTGTGCCTGCTGTGTGCGGAACGTCAGCCGGCGCGTTGCCACCGCAGCCTGATTGCTGATTTTCTGCTGTTGCAGGGAGTCCAGGTCGTTCATTTGATCGAAAAGGGGATTTCGCAGCAGCATACCTATCAACAAAGTTTTACGTAGAGCGCGTGGTGCGCACCACTGCCGGGATAAACCAATCAGCTGTACGAAAAACCAGCCGCCCCTGTTTTCTCGCGGGTTCTTGTAATTGGCCGCCTGCTGGAGTAGAGTTTCCTTCCAGCTTGGTGGCGGCAGATTGACAGGCTATAGAGAACTTATGACAGTACTGGATCCTGACCCTTTTAAACAGTTTTCGCGCTGGTACCAACAGGCGCGTAAGGCGGGTATCGATAAGCCGAACGCAATGACCCTGGCGACCGTCGACAGCAGGAACAGGCCTGATGCACGGGTCGTGCTGCTGAGCAGCCATGATGAAAGGGGATTCGTGTTTCATACCAACTATCTAAGCAGCAAGGGCAGGCAGCTGGCACACTCGCCCTATGCGGTGTTGCTGTTTTGGTGGGACCCGCTGGACTACCAGGTGCGTATCGAGGGTCGGATCGAAAAGACCTCGGCGGAGGAATCTGACCTGTATTTCAGCCACAGGCCACGCGGCAGCCAGCTTGGCGCCTGGGCTTCGCAACAGAGTGAGGAGCTGGAGTCACGAGCGCAGTTGCAGCGGCGGATGCGTGAATTCGAGCAAAAATACCAGGACGGGCCGGTGCCAAGACCGCCGCACTGGGGAGGCTACCGCCTGATTCCTGAGCAGTTTGAATTCTGGATCGGACGCCAGGACAGGCTGCACGACAGGTTTCTGTATTCGCCCGGGCTACAGCAGCAGTGGAAGATGAAGCGCCTGTCGCCTTGATCACCCGGGGTGCCGGTAAAATTGACTCTTTGGCGTGATTGACTAGAATAATCAGTTCCTGCCGGGTTGCTGGGATCAATGTATGAGCAAAGTGGATCAGTTTGAAAGCGTCTTCAGGTCGGCGCTCAAGGAAAGTTACGAATACAGGCCGATCGAGTATACCTCGATACTGGTCGTAACCGATCTGCAGCCTGACGAGGCAAAGGGGTTTACAGCCAGCATCCAGGACTATTGCGCGGCGCTGCATATCGATGGCGGCGTGAGCTGGGAAACGCTGGCAGAGGGCGATTTGTCCAGTACCCAGGATCTTCTGCAGCACGTCGAAGCAGGCGGGTTTGACCTGCTCATCAGTTACCGGAACCTTTTCACTGACACCTGGCGTTATCCTCACAGCCTCGGGGAATATCTCGATGTATTGATTCAACGCGCGTCGGTTCCTGTCATGGTATTACCCAATCCGCGTGCCGGTACAGCGCTTACCCATGCAATGATCGATACCAACGTGGTGATGGTGATTACCGACCATATGGTAGCCAATCACAGGCTGATCGACTACGCGGTCAGTTTTACTGAAGACAAGGGAACGTTGTGGCTCGCGCACATCGAGGATGAGGCGGTTTTCGAACGCTATATCGAGGTGATCTCCAAGATTTCCTCGATCGATACCGATGAAGCGCGGGAAAAGATCGCCCGCCAATTGTTGAAGGAGCCGCGTGAATATATCGCGGCTGTCCGCGAAAAGCTCAGGCAAAAAGCATTGCCGATCGCCGTCGAGTCGATCGTGACATTCGGTCACAGGCTTGCGGAATACAAACGGTATGTCGAGCAGCATAAAGTGGACCTGCTGGTGATGAATGCCAAGGATGACCAGCAATTGGCGATGCATGGCCTGGCCTATCCGCTGGCAGTGGAGATACGGAGTATTCCGTTGCTCATGGTGTAGTCCGCGTATGCGCAAGCCGGTAATGATCAAGGAAATACCATGTACCTTTCGTTAGCAGAAACAGTGAATTCGGCACACGCCGCGCCGCAGGTTTCCTTTGCCGTCACCATGTTGTTCCTGGTGATACTGGTGTCAGTGATTGCGGCGCTTGCGTTCGAGGAAAAGCTGCACGCAAAAAAATCGCTGATCGTGGGTGTCGCAGCCATACTTTGCCTGGGGCTCGGTGCCTTGTCGGGAATCGTACCGCTTGGCAAGATCACCCTGCCTGGTGGACACGAGATTTCGCTGCCATTGTATATCTCCGCGGTCGACTGGGGGGTCATTGCAATCATTCTCGGTTCCAGCCTGTTTGTCGATGTGACCTCACGTTCCGGTTTGTTTACCTGGATCGCGATCAGGCTGACCAAGGCCTCCGCCGGGGACCCGTTGAAACTGCTGTGGTTCTATGGCCTGATGACGGTGCTGTTTTCCGCGGTACTGAACAATGTGACGGCGATGCTTATCGTCGGCTCGCTGACCGTGGTGTCTTTGTCAAAGCTCGGTCGCAGGGATTTACTGCTGGGTTTTCTGTTGACGGAAGGCTTGCTGACCAATGTCGGTGGCCTGCTTACCTTGATCAGCTCCGTTCCCAATATAATCGTCGGCAACGCGGCCAATATCAGTTTCGTCGAGTTTTTCCTTACCGCAAGCCCGTACGTCGTGCTGGCGACAGCGGCGACGCTGCTGCTGAGCGCAAAGATTTTTTCGGTCAGGCGCCTGGCCGGCAATGCAGAGCGTGAGCAGGCGCTGGAGAAAATACAAAGTTTCGATGAAAACGATGGCATCGAAAGCCGGTTGTTTTTCTGGTTTTCGGCATTGATGCTGGTGTTGTTCATTGTCGCGATCGCTGCCGCGTCGGTGCTGCCGGCGGAATTGGGCATGGGTTTCGTCGCTCTGGGTTTTGCTACCTTGATGTTGATTCGCTACAAGTCGGAGGTGGACCAGTTCTATCGTGCGCTGGATTGGGACCTGATCGGCTTTTTCGTCGCGCTATTCATCGTGATCAATGTCATGGAGTACGCCAAGGTGCTGGATCTCATCGGCGAGTGGATTGCGGTGTTGATCGGGGAAGGCAGGAACGCACCGGGGACGGGCGGGTTGCTGCTTGCATCGGCGGTAGCCAGTTCTGTGACCGACAATATTCCGCTCGCGGCGATGCTGGCAAAGATACTTGCCGCGGGTGAGCAGGTCAAGGAAAATGCTGCGCTGTGGTGGTCGGTCGTCTTTGGTGCCAACCTGGGCGGGAACATCACGCCGATCGGCAGTGCTTCGACGCTGGTGGCGGTCACGATCATTCACAAGCACAAACTGGCCATGTCATTCATGGATTTCGTCAAAAAAGCTTCTTTGTTTGCACTGATGCAATTGGTGATTGCGATCGGTTACGTGCTGCTGGTGTTGTACTGACCCGCTTTTTTACCACCCTTCTATTGCGGCGGCTTTGACGAGGTATTGGCACATACGAGGCACCCCCGTCCAATCGTGACGGTGTGCGCAGCACACCAAAGGATTCACAGTAAGGAAATATCACGCCCCACAGTAGGGTGCGTTGTACGCACCAAATCCTGCATGAAGCCCTTTGACAGGTCATGACAATGACAACCCCCGCCTGAATGCTCCCGCGGTCCGCAAGCTTTTTTCTGCGCCGCCTCTGATGCGGTAAGGAAATATCGTGTGTAGAAGGATCACCACGTGATACCATTTGATTTGCCTTGGTGTTTGGTGCGTACAACGCACCCTACTTGCCTGCGCGCACCTCGGTCGCGAAAGCCAGCCAGGCCGCACCCTTGCACCGTCTCGCTACGAATGGTGGTGAGCAATGCAGGCTAAAATTTCGGTACCTTGAGGCCGCGGATGATCACCTCGATGTCGTCGTCCGTGCCTTTCTCGTCGGCCGCCTTTCCTGTCTTCAGCGGGCGTTTTTTGTGTTTCTTTCTGTTGGCTTGTGAACTGTCCAGCGGCGGCGTGAGCGCTGGATTTTTCTTTTTTCGCAATCGACGCTTCTTTCTTTTCTTGACTGCCCGGGGTTTGGGAACAGGCAGTGTGAAATCGGCGCTGACACGCTTGTCGACAAAATGCTTGCCGGTGTCGAGCTCTGTATAGGCAAACTCGTTGCTGGTCAGCGATTTGACCTTGTAGCGCGAAGGCTGACCGGTGCTGCGGTCGGTGCCCAGGTTGTCACGTGTGACCGTTTCGGTAAAAATGCCGTTTTTGTATTGCCAGGTGCCTGAAACGGTCGTGGTTTTTGTATCGCCGCGGTCGACTTCGAGCGTCTTCAGGGTGAACGTTTTGTCCGGCCTGTATTCGTAGATCCAGTAGATCTGCAGGTGTTTGGACTTTTCCTCACCATACCAGTAGCCGACGATGTTTTTACTGAAAGCTTCGGGGGCGGCAGGCCCCGGATCACCGCAGCCGGCCAGCAACAGCGTCAGCATAAGAAGAAGCAGCGATGAGGATGTTTTCATTTGGTTCGTCAGCCTGGTAGTGCAAAAGAAGCGTTGAACGACAGTCATTCAGACTGCTTTCAGCCTGACTTGTTCAATGCGTTCCGGTGCTGTGATGGGAATGACTTCCCGATTGTGTTGTAAACGCACAGATCTAATAAACCTGTTAAAATACATGATATTCAGCGATGATTCACATTCGCTGCGTTATGCTTGGACGTGTATTATTTTATCCTGTTCCACAGCGAATGAAAAACAAGAGAAATTGTTGCGGGGCAAAAAACAGTCAATGTCAACGCCAGGGGCACTTTCCCGAATAAGATAAAAAGATGAATATAATCAGCTATATATTAGCAGCCCTGAGTCCGATTGTACTGTTCCTTGGGTTTGGTTCAGAAGCAGATTTCTATAACGCAGCATTACAAAAAAAGCCTCAGTCTGTATTGGGTAATCGTATTTCGATTCAACTGCCTGACGGCAGCAGCCGGCAGGACAAGTCGGTTGGAACCACTGGTGATATATTTTCCAACCAGGATGTCCTGGTGTATAGCCGCCAGGGTAAAAAAGTCATCGTCGTGGCCAGAGAACTGTTCGCGTACAGAGCCAGCCATTTCAGCGCAAACCTGGTGAAGATGCTGCAGCAATACCCGCAGTTTGTCGGTATGCGTTACAAGATCAACGGTGTGGACCGCAATCGTTTTCTGCTGGAGCCTTCCGGTTTCGTCGTAAAAAACAAGCGGGCGTTGGTCAGAACCTTGTTTCTCGTCAACCAGGACAATACGGTACTGGCAATCGACGTCTATATGAACGCCGAGGCGGTCAAAGATCCCAAGGCGGCGGTCAAGCTTGCTACCCGGATACTGCTGTCGGTAAAGCCCGGTAAGCGTAAATTGACCCAGGGACCGAAGGCAGTGATCCTGGGCGACCGGAAAGCCCCTTACCCGTTGCGGCTCTATCTGCCGCGTGGTTACGTGATTTCGACGAAGAAGAGCCGGCATGCCCGGGTGCATATCATCAACAAACTGCGGCCGGTGGGTGAGCCGCCGTCGAGCCTGGCTATCTATATTGGCGACAAACCCTCGCCGTTTGCCAGCCGTTACCGTGATTACAGCCTGTCAGCCTCGACAGTGTTTGGCAGGCTGCTGGGGGGTGACGTACGCTGGTCCAGGTCCGGAAAACCCGGCAAACAACAGCAACACAAGCTGAATGCATCCAAACCGCTGCCAGGGCTTGCGCAGGTGGACAAGCAGTACTATATCCATGTTTTTGTCAATGCAGACTCCAAAAAAACCATGCAGCGGCTGATGAAAATGGCGGCAAACCTGAAATTCAAAGACAAGGCGCTGCAGAATAGAGCCGTGATCGCCGGCCGCGACAGGATGCCTGGCGCCGACGACCGCAGGCCGTATACCGATCGGCAGTTTGGCCGTACAGACCGTTATCCGCAGCAGCCTGACGGTTACAGGTATGGCAATCCGCCACCGCATTGGCAGGAACGCTACCCGCCACCGCGCTATGCGGATCGATACCGGCGGCGCTATCCTGAAAACCGGGAGGAGGGTTACCGCCGTTATCCACCGCCCCGGCGCTATCGCTACAGCGATCAGTACCAGCGCTACCATGAACCCTATGCGGACGAGGGCTATCCTCCTGATGCGGGTCAGAGGTTCGAAAACAGCTATGATGATCATTGGTAACCGGCACAGGAGCGTGGCGGTGCAGTCATGCTGTCGCTGCATATTTTCTGACCACAGCAGGCCGGAAATCTGTTAAGCTATTAATTTGCCGGGTGATCGCCCTACAAGCACACTGGTTATCGCCAAGGTGCGGCAACGACATAGTACTTGAACAGACAATTCTTAAGGACACAATGCAGTATCTAATCAACATCTTTAAGCCCAACGCTGTCATCATTCTGGTGTTCGTGTTTCTTTCCGCCTATTTTTTGTCAGAACATTCACAGGGCTTCTACACAGGATCGATCGACGAAGGGCCGCCGGTGGGTGAGGAAAGCACTGTCGCCGGCTATCCCTACGTCTACTTTGTCAGTTCCCCGGACGATGGCATGCGGTTTTATGCGCGCCGGTTTTTAAAGAATCTTGCCATTCACTATATTATCACTTGCCTGCTGGTCGCCTTTATTGCCTACGTGGTCAGGGTGTTTCGTGACGGTGACCGAAAGCAGCGCAGTTTTTTCTGGAATATCATGATCTATTCGGTCGTCGGTATCTATGTGTTGTTCCAGGTTTTTGGCGGTGACTGGCTGATCAAGGTGGCACGCAAGGAACGAAAAAAATCGATTGAGATTCTGATGGCGATGGGGGTCGATGCCAATGTGTTGTCCAGTGATGGTAAAAAGACGCCGCTGATCGTGGCCGCGGAGAAGAACAATGTAAGAATGGCGAGGTTGTTTGTCGAACGCGGGGCTGAACTCAATCGTACCAATAAGTATGGCAGAACCGCGTTGCACGTGGCGGTTATGAACGATTCATTGAAGATGGTCGATTTCCTGTTGTCACAAAAAGGCATCAACATCAATGCGGTGGATTATACACAGTCGATGCCGATTCATTACATCCAAAGCTACGAGATGGCTTCGCTGCTGATCAGGCACAACGCAAGAATCAATTTCAAGAACAAAAAGGGACTGCCGCCGATTTTCTTTTCCCCGGACAAGCGCACGATGAAGCTGTTTATTTCAAAGGGGGCGAAACTGGATGTGCCGACCGATGGTGGTTTTACATTGATCGACAGCGTCAAGAATCCGGACATCATTTTGATGCTGGTCAAGGCAGGGGCAAACGTCAACAGTCAGAATGCACAAGGCGAAACACCTCTGCACCGGCTGATCAAAAACAAGAATACGGACAAGGAAAACCTGCAGCGTGTCATCAAACGCCTGGTCCGGCGTGGGGCGAATGTCGATATTCGTGACAAGCATGGATTGTCGCCTTTGCACTATGCGGTCAAGAAGTGTGATATCGCTTCAGGCGCGCTGTTCTTCGGTTATTCGAAGGAGGTCAAGCAGCAACTGGCGCTGCAGCAGTTTACCGGCCCGCTGAAGTTTATCGTCAAGAACAACAGAAAGTGCTGGCAGACCATTTCGAGCCGCTACAACAAGACCAAGGCCGCCAGAAAGCCAGTCGCCAGAAAGCCAGCCACCAGAAAAACCACAAAGAAACCACCTACATTGCCGGGCCGGCCAGCACCTGTGTCGCAGGTCAAACCGCCGCTGCCCAGGAAACCGGTATCCAGGAAGCCGTCATCAGGGACACCAGTACCTGGCAGGCAGGTGATCAGGACCCCGTCCCCGGTCGACACCGGTCCACGTCACAGCAATCCGGACAGCCGGTCCCCGGCAGTCCGGCCGCCAGCCAAACGGCGCTCACAACGGCCGGCGCCTGTCGTTTCGGGCAGCAGGCCGCCACCAGTCGAACCGCGTTTTCGTATCCCGGCAGCCAGGCCGGGCAAGACACTGATCAGAAAGACAAACGAAAAGCCGGCTCGCTATCACAACGGCGCGACGAAAAAAAAGGCGCAGAGTCCGTCGAAAACCATTCCTTAACACATGCCTGGGTCTGTTGCCGTATAATAGTGTCATTCAACATGGAGGTCTGACTCTCGATGCCTGAAAAAGAGTACCAGCAAGTACTTGATGTTGGAGAAGAAATAGACAGCTACAAGATCCTGGAAGTGCTCGGTGCTGGCGGCTTTGGCGTCACCTACAAGGCATTCGATCAGCATTTGAACTGTACTGTCGCGATCAAGGAATATCTGCCGTCGGCGCTGGCCCTGCGTGCCGAGGGGCGAACGGTCGTTCCAAGGTCGTTGAGCCTGGCGGAAGAGTACCACTACGGGCTGGAGCAGTTTATCGAAGAGGGGCGCACGCTGGCTTGTTTCAAGCATCCGAATATCGTGCGTGTGACCCGCTACCTGAAAGCGAACGGCACTGCCTACCTGGTCATGGACTATGAGAGCGGCCAGTCGCTGCAGGAATACCTGAGCACGCACCCCAATCCGCCCGAGGAAAAACTGCGGTCGATCCTGGTAGCTGTACTGAACGGTTTGCGCGTGGTGCATGCACAGGGGTATTTGCATCGTGATATCAAGCCGGCGAATATCTATCTGCGTGATGAGGGTGAGCCGTTGCTGATCGATTTCGGCGCGGCCAGGCTGGCGCTGAGCGGACACAGCCAGACCTTGACCGGCATCGTTACAGCAGGCTATGCCCCGTTCGAACAATACAGTGCAAAGGCGAAACTCGCTCCCTCGAGTGATCTCTACGCAGTCGGCGCTACTTTTTACCGCGTGCTGACCGGGGCACCGCCGGTGGAATCACCGGAGCGGATCCATTCGCTCCAGGAGGATGAAACCGACCCGCTGATTCCCGCTGTCGAACTGGGATTGGACAGCTACAGTCTTGGTTTTCTGAAGTTGATCGACTGGATGATGGAGCCGCTGCCCAAAGACAGGCCGCAGACGGTCGACGAGGTGCTGGCGGTGCTGGCACCGGACGAGGTGTCGACTGAACGGTCCGTTCCGCAGGCTGAACGGTCTACGCGGATCAACCCGGGCAATGCCAGGACGCGGAAGGTTGGTGGCGGTGCGGCAGGCACGGTGTCCAGCCGCCGGTTGTCGTGGGCAGCAGGCCTGTTGGCTGTGCTTGGGCTCGTCGCCGGGCTGGCCTGGCTGTGGCCGCTGTCCGGACAGAAAGGAACGCCGGTGACCACAGAGACCATGCCTCCACGCAGCGGGATGAAAACGCTCGGCGGATTGCGTATCGTGACCCACCCGGCAGGCGCGGTGTTGCGCATCAATGGGGCGGAGGCTGGTGTCACGCCAAAGACCGTGAGTGGCCTGGCGCCCGGCTCGTACAAGGTCACGCTCAGTAAGAAGGGATACGTGTCGCAGACGAAGAAGATATTCGTCAGTGCCGGAGCGCTGAGCAAAGTCCAAGTCGACCTGAAGCGGCTGCTGGTGCCGTTGCGTATCAGCGCAGTACCGCGAACCGCGAAGATCGAAGTGCTGGATCCGAAGATGGAGTATAAATACGGTACCAAGGTCAGGCCCGGTATTTTCGTGGCCCGCGTCAGTGCACCGGGCTATCTGACCCGCAAGGTCAAGGTAGAGGCTGGAATACGCCGTACGCTGCAGGGTACCGGTTTCTACGCTGCCAGCACTGTTTACCTGGATCACCGTTCAGCCCTGGCTCGCTACAACCTGAAGAAATTCAGCAACGGACGCAGTCTGTATTATTTCCGCAAGCTGAAAAAGGCGCTGGTGGGTACGACCTGGGGAATTACCTATATTCTCGACCTGGATCCGGAGCGGGTCAAGGGTCCGCAGAAAAACCCGCACGTGGTTTCTTTTTCGGTCGGCAAGAGATCTACCTATCCGCAGGATATCGGCGGCAGCCATTTTGTCAAAGCGCAGACCAAGGTCGGGTTGTTGAAGGCGTTCAAGGCCAAGTTCCGGGCCTATGCCGTGGCGCCGGACCGGCGCAGTGTGCTGATCGGCACGGCGCATGGCAAAGTTTATCTTTACGATATCGCAGGCGACAGAATAGTAAAGGAGTTTGATCATGGGGTCAGGGCCTGGGTGACCCAGGTCGCTTTTGCGCCGGACGGAAAACGCTTCGCCAGCATGCTGGGCAGACGTATCTACGTCTGGGACATAGCAGCCAACAGCCAGTTGCAAGTGTTCCCCATCGATGACAGGCTGGATCTGCTGGTCTTCACCCCGGACGGGAACAGGCTGGTGCTCAGCAGGTCCGGCACCAAAAATTTTGAAATAATCGATGCCAAGACTGGCAAGACGGTAATCCAGTATTCCGGCCATGGCAAGGGTGTCAGCAAAGTGCTGTTCGATCGCAGTAAAGACAGGATGATCTCCGCCAGCTTCGGGCGGTCGATCAAGGTATGGGACCTGCAGCGGGGTAAACTGATCGCCACGCTGCTGGCACCGAATTCCGTCTATTCGATTGCCTTGTCGAAGGATGGCCGCTACCTGTTTTCGGCGGGCAACCGAACCAGCCTGCTGGTTTGGGATATGCAGACGATGAAACTTGTCAAGACCATCGATGGTGCGCCCAGTACACTGCATTCGCTGAACGTGAGCGATGACAACACGCTTGCTGTCTTGTCCGGGAGGGAGATCCTGGTATGGGACATTGGCAAGATGATGCAATGACAGGCCAGGCTGCGTCGCCACGTGATGCGATTAAATTTATCGCGATGTTGGTACATATGATGTAGCCCGCCCCCATCGTGACGGTGTGCGCAGCACGCCAAAGGAGTTACAGCAAGAAAATGTCATGCACCAAAGTAGGGTGCGTTGTACGCACCAAATGCGGGCTAGTCGTGACCTAGCTCGGTATAACGTTTGCGGATAATCCCATAATCGTCGGTATCGTAGTAGGCGCCCCATTTTTTTATCTGTTGTGGATGATGCCCTTCATGGGTGAGACCGAGCTTTTCCAATACGCGTCTGGACGCGGGATTGATACTGGAGACGGAAGCGTGGATCCGGTTCAGGTGCAGCTTCTCGAAACCATAGCGTATGACCGCCTTGCCTGCTTCGGTGCAATATCCCTGGTTCCAGTACCGTCGCCCTATCCAGTAGCCAAGTGTCGCCCGGTCATGGGGATGTTCGAGCCGGAGTTCTATCGCACCGATCAACTCGACCTTGTGCCTGTCTTCTATCGCAAAGATCAGGTTTTCGCGCTTTACGAACAGGGATGGGTGCATCATGATCCACGCCTGTGCGTGGTCAAGACTGTAGGGATGCGGGATATTCAAAGTGGTCGCAGCGACTGCCTTATCGTCCAGTAACACACGCACCTGTTCGGCATCGTTGATGGTAAAGGGTCTGAGCAGCAGGCGCTCGGTTTTGATCTGCGGGAATTCGAATGTATGGTCTGAATGCAACATGGCCGTTTTGTTTTTTGTTGGTATCAACGCCAACTATAGTGTAATTTGGCGAAAAATACAGGTATTATTGACTGGGACCGGGGCAGAATCGGTGACACCTCTTACCCCGCTGGTATCGAGGTGGAGCAATGGCGGGGCCGTGACAATGCCAACCCCCGCCTGAATGCTCCCGCGGTCCGCAAGCTTTTTTCTGCGCCGCCTCTGGGTCAGCCCGCCT
>JALUUZ010000212.1 GCA_027021095.1 Gammaproteobacteria bacterium | reverse complement strand
CTTTTACCATAGGTCCGGGACGGGTATTCGGGCTTGTTGCGACTGAAACCTATCTCAAAATCAACGACTGCAGCAGCTGTCGCACAACAGCCTGCCGTGCACTCCCGTGCGTGGCGAAACGGTGATGCGCGACGCTGGCCCGGCGAAACCGCGGTATCGCCTGACTTGAAACAAGTTCTGTTACTTATCAATAATAGGGCCATCTCGCGGCTTTTAAACCGGATGGGTTACCTGGAACCGGTATCCGCGCCGGAAGCTGTCTTGTGGCGCAATGCGCCCGGGCGCAACGACTTGCGCTGTGCGATCGCCGCAAGATAACTGCGAAAGGTCTGGTGCCGGTAGTGTTTTGCCACCACATACCGCATCGCGTGATGGAACTTTTCGGGTGCCTGGTAACCGGTCAGGCGCAGCACCGGTTTACCGTTCAAATCGAGGAACAGCACCGTCGGCGTCAGGTTGGCTTTCAGTGCGATGGCAAACTGCCTTTCCGTCGTGGTCCTGTCCTGCACATCCGTCAGCATGCGCTGGCCGCGGACATTGATACTGATGACATCGAAGTGCTTGCGGGTAAATTCACGCACATCCTTCCTGGAAAAATTATCTTCCAGAAAACGCTTGCAATAGGGGCAGCGCTTCTGGCCGAAATACAGGATCAGGCCATGCTTGCCGCTGTGCCTGGCATCCTCGATATCCCCTTTCAAATCCAGCAGGCTGAGCTTGAACCAGGCCGGTTCGACGATCGGTTCCGCTAGTGGTGCAGGATCGATCTCAACCGCCTGGACTACAAACGGGAATGCAAAAATCGAGTATAACCAGAGGATGGAACGGTGCAGTTTCGGCGACAAGAGAGACTCCAGGGTTGAATCGACCGCCCCATAGTACCATGAACTTATAAAAGGTAAAATATGCGGATCAACCGGCCGCCCCGGCCTGGCGCAGCACGTAAATCAGCTGTTCGTTACCACCGCTGATGGCCACCTGCAGCGGGGTCTGGCCGTTGCTGTCTTGGGCATTGACATCGACACCCACCTCAAGTAATTGATTTACAAGACCTATTTGGTTGCTGCGGATCGCCGAAATCAGCGTGCGCACACCGATCGCCGCCGGCAGCCGTGCAGGCCGCCGCGCTTCCCCCGGAGAGGTAATCCCGGCTGAACCGGGCAACGCGAAATCATCCGGTTCCTCGGCAGACAGGCTGCCGAGGTCGTACAGGTTCTGTTCCGTATGCAGTGTCAGTGCTTCAACGATACGGCGGCAGGCACGCTTCGAACCGAAGAACACGACCTCGCGCTCCACGCCCGTGCCGACGAACGCATAACGAATCTTCAGCCGGCCAGGCAGCTGCTCGATCGCAACCACCTCGATACGATGAATCACCGTAAAGTTACTGCGCCGCAGGCTGCCGCCAAGCCCGCTCTGGCGAATCACGATCTTCTCGCCCCGGATCGAAATAATCGCGCGGTTGAGGCTGATGACGCCGATACAGAACACGACGAAACCAAGAATCACCACCACCGTGTTATGAAAGTGCACATATCCTGCAACCATAAAAAACGGGCCCAGTAACATCCCGATCCAGGCCACCAGCGGAAACCGACCGTGCAGGGTCAGGTTTTGCACCGAAGATTGTGCCAGGCTTGGTAACAACGCAGCCCGGCGTTGGTAGTCTATATATTCACGATCCTGCTGAAACTGCTTCAGGGGAATCAACGGCACGGAGCTGAACGGGAACACCATTACCATAAACACAAACGCAAGCAGGCCGAATAAAATGGAAAAACGTGCGCCGACAAACGCGACTAGAAATGCGACCAACAGAACCTCGACCAGGCAATAGACGATCGCGAATTCCGGTATCTGCCACCACCAGCCGATCGCAAGCCAGGCCACGATACTCGCGACCGCTGCCACCAGTATATAGAATTGGGTCTGCCTGACGAACACCAGCTTTGCCTGCTGCATCGCGTTGTCGATCTCGTCACTGCCCATCAATCACACCTGACTATGTTCTTCAACCGGTTACGCTCATCGAGATAAATCTCGAATTGTCCATGGATACCGCTGGGAGTCAAAAACTGCTGCAAAATAGATACCGGGAAACGAATCACCCGGCCATCGACGGCCCGAGCGTACACAGTCTGTGCCATGCCGCGGTACACCTTCTGGTACTCGGAAGCCGGAATATTCAATACTACACGTATTGGAATTTGCTGTCCCATCTGCACACTGACCAGGCGGTTCCACCAGTCTACAGTGTAATACAACCGCACGAATTCTCCATGCCGCAAGCGACCGCCGTCATTGAACCCTGGTACAGATCACTCCGACCTACGAGAAAACACAAGCTGCGTGGAGGAGGAACATGAAAAACAAGCTGGACCTGTCGTTGTCAGCCGTGCTGTTCATCGCCTACGGGTTTGACGGTGCAAAAAGCAAGCTCCGTGTCAGCCCGCGGCAGCCTGCCCTACGCCACCGGCTCTACGACGACTTGTATGGCATGCTCGAAACCGGCAGCGCCACACCTGCTATAACCTACGGTGAAGAAGCCTACTACGACGACATGCCGGACAAGGAATTCACTGTGGAAGAATCGCCACGTGGCATCATTTGATTTGTCGTGGTGTTGGTGCGTACAACGCACCCTACTTTGGGGCGTGATATTTCCTTGGTGTAAAAATCCTTTGGTGTGCTGCGCACACCGTCACGACGAGGTAGGGTGCGTTGTACGCGCCACCACTAGCGTGACTCACTGGGCTGCAGGCTGGCAATGGTTTCCTTTAACTTGGCCCATACCGATTTGTATTTTTCCGGGATCTGGGACTGATCTTCGAGTTTAAGCTCCTGCTCCAGCACATCCTGCATATGCACACCTTCCGGCTTGTCTTTCGGAAACTTACCGGCATTGGTGAACACCACGCAACCAAACACCGGGATCTCTTCGTTCAGCATGATCTTGATCGCATGCACACGCGCCTTGTTCTGGTACAAGGGATTGTCGAATTTATAGCTGCGGTTATCGATCACCTGCGTCCACTGATCCGTGGTCGCCCCGCCGAACAACAGGCCGCGGTAGTCCTTGATATCCACCACGCAGATTCCCGACGCAGTCAGGCACAGGTAGTCGATCGGTATATAGCCGTCCACCTCGTCCCTGATCACCACGTTGGAAATACTGTCGGCACTGATCCGTTGCAGGGTCTTGACGACACCCTTGCTTTTCCCGGCACCGGACGAGGTTTTTACAAACGCAAGCACTACCAGGGACACGAGTATCGCAGTGAACACCCAGAATAAAGTCTGGCCTGACACTCCAGGAACGACATGATTGAACGACTGATAGATAGACTCCATGGTACCGTAACAAAGACCCTACTATAAGTTATTAATATGTAGACAATAATACCTATAAATTTGCAGTTTGTCTTGCGCTTGCTGGCGCTTTTTTCCGGTTTTTTTCTACCTTGGACACTGACACCGAAAAGACTTGCACCGCCGCGACGAAACGGTCATACTTTGTACAGAAGATTCCATGCCATCATTGACGATTGACAAGCACAATGACCACGGCGGGCCGGGCATGTCGCGGGCCCGGCGAACCAATGGTACAGGAGGAAATCGTCGGCATTGCTAACTATAATCTGATAACAATAACACAAAGAAGATGATTCCCTTGGCCGTAAGGCCGGTACCTGCGAAGCATTGTATAAAACTTGGGTAAAATGTTAATTTTCCTGAATAATTGCCCGTAACCACTGGTTAAGCAATTCATTATTTAGGAAAATAATGTTTTTGAATTGGACTCTTTGACGGACAGAAAATTAAAAAGAAAATGGCCAGACTACTCACACTCATCCTGATCACGCTTTTACTGCCGCCGGCAGTCCTTCATGCGCAGCAAACCAAGCGGACCTACAGCAAGACAGACACCAGGCAGCACGATATCGACCGCTACCGCAAGCGGCTGCAGGCGATCGAGTCGAAGCGCGAACTTTTTTTACGTGCCGACCGTGCACTGAAGAAGAAAAACTACGCACGCTACAGAAAACTGCTGCCGCAGCTGCGCGACTACCCGCTCTACCCTTACCTGCTCGCTGCGGACTATTCGGCACGGCTGGATAAAATCAGCCGCTCCAAAATCGACCGTTTCCTGCAGACACATGGCAACACACTGGCCGGAAAATCCATCCGTCAGAAATGGCTGGCACTGCTGGCCAAGCGCAGGCAATGGCACCTGTTACTGAAGTACTACAAGCACACTTCGAGCCGTTCACAACGCTGCCTGTACCGTACGGCCCTGTACCATACCGGACAACGCCAGGCTGCACTGCGGAACATGAACAAGATCTGGCTGACACACAAAGCCCTGCCCAAGTCGTGCAACTTCATTGTCAGCCGCTGGTATCGCTCCGGCGGCCTGACCGCAACACTGGTATGGAAACGCGCCGCACTGATGTTCGGTAAAAGGCGCTGGCGTCATGCCAGGACGCTCGCTGCGTTCTTACCGAAGAAGGAGCGCTTCCGGCTCTACCTGTGGAAGAACATCCATCGCAAGCCGAAACTGTTGAAGAAAAACAAAGTACTGTTCAGCTCCAATCATTATATCAACAAGGCAATCCTGGTCTATTCGCTGGCACGCCTGGCCAGGCGTGACCCGGACCTGGCAATCCGGCTTTACAACAAAAGCACGGCAAAGGTGAAACTGAACAGCCTGCAGAAAGCAACCGTATTCAAAGCCATCGGCATGACCTATGCCTATCGCAAAGATCCGAAAGCGGCCGAATGGCTCGCACGCGTGCCGGCACAGCATGCCAATGCCAGGCTGAAACGCTGGCGTGTGCGGGTCGCGCTGACTCACGAAAACTGGAACAAGGTACTCTACTGGCTGGACAGGATCGATCGCAAAGACATGAACGAACCACGCTGGAAATACTGGCGTGCACGTGCACTGGAGGAAACCGGCCGCCGCAAGCAAGCACGCAGGCTTTACCGTGAAGTCGCCAAGACACGCAGCTTCGAGGGCTTCCTTGCCGCCGACCGGCTCAAGGCTAAATATATCTTCGATCACCGCCGGTTGTATTTCTCTCCCCGGCAGATGCTTGCCTTTGAAACCAGGCCGGACATCGCCATCGCACGCGAGTTTTATTTCCTCGGACGCAAGACCCAGGCCAAGCGGGAATGGTGGTACCTGACCAACAGGCTGAACGAAAAAGAGTTGAAACAAGCCGCCATCCTGGCACAAAAATGGGGCTGGCTGGACCGCGCTATCCTGACACTCGCTAAAACCTCGTACCGCGACGACCTGTCGTTACGCTTTCCGGTCGCACACAAAAACGCAGTGATCAAGTTTTCCAAGAAAGCCAACATCGACCCGGCCTGGGCCATGGCCGTAATCCGCCGCGAAAGTGCGTTTGCTCCCGATGCCCGCTCCCATGTCGGTGCCCGCGGCCTGATGCAGCTGATGCCACGCACGGCGCGCTCGGTTGCCAGGACGCTGAAAACGCGGCTGCGCGGCACCAGCCAGCTCTACAAGGCCGACTTCAATATTCATCTTGGCACCACCTACCTGAAACTGGAACTGGCCAAATTCAGCGGCCACAAGGCCCTGGCCACCGCCGCCTACAACGCCGGACCGAACCGGGTCAAACAGTGGTTGCGTGGTCACAAGTCCAAGGCAGCAGCAGATATCTGGATCGAAAGCATCCCGTTCAAGGAAACACGCAACTACACCCGCGCCGTCCTGACCTACATGGCTATCTATGAACGCCGGATGGGATTGAAACCCAGGCGCATCTCCGACCGCCTGCGCCCGGTAAGCCTTGCTGACAGCGTCAACAACTCCTCGGTAGTCAAGTTCTAACCTCTGAGGCCGCTTTTCCGCCCCCGTTACGGACGGGGGCATGGCATGGCTGTTCTTCTATGGCCGGGCTTCGCCGCAGCCAGGGTCTCAACAAGGTGATGTCTTCGCTGCCGGTTCAGTCTTCACTGATCCATTTCTGCAGCGCGGCGATGATCTTTTCCGCTTGGTCTTTGCTTGAAATATTGAACTTGGAACGCTGTTTGAACACCCCACCGGACTTCTGATAGCGTGCAATCATATACTTGTCCGGACCATACTCCTGCTTCGGCTTGTTCCAGTCCTGATACTTGTACATGACCGTCGACCAGGCGCCTTTGGACAATACCTGCTTGTCCAGCTGCTTGCGCAACTGCACACCATCCTCTGTATAGTCAATCGTCAAATCATCTACCGTTTCTGCCATCGTCGCTATTCCTCTACTAGGTTGATTCTCTTCATGCACCTGTACGCACTAGTGAATGGACCCACTCGATGCAGTGTCTCCCGTCAACAGGCTGGCGATGGGGTCTGCATAGTTGAACTCGATCACGACAGGCTCCTCCAGCAGCATCTCCCCGGACTGAATATAAGGGTGGACACTCTCGGCAAACTGCAATACCGTCAGCATGCCCTGGCGTTCGGCACTGTGCGGATCGGCATCGTCGATCAACTGCTTCAGACGGGTGATGTAACGGCCGAACTCCTGTCCCTGCTGCAACACTGGCAGGCGGACGAACGCCTCGCTGAAGCAGATCTCCAGTTGCGGTCCGGCCTCCGGATTCTCGATCAATTTCAGGCGCAAAGGCCCTTCTATCATCATCTCGCTCACCTCCTCCGAACCGGTTCGTTCCAGCGCGCATTGCTCAATTGTATAGAGCCTGCTCCGGCTAATCAATCATCATCCGTCCCCGGGAACCGGTCGGCATACTTGGCGATCCACTCCAGTGCCGCCTCCTGGCCGCTCAGGCAACGTCCTTCGTTGGCGGCTACCTGGTTCTTATAGTGTTCAATATGACAGATCTGCTCGACCATCCGGGTCTGAAACTCGTCGTCTTTGTGCAAGAACTCCAGGCCGATTTCATACTGCGTACCGCTGCGTTTGCACCACTTGACCTTGCCGCTCACTTCCAGGCAGGGATTGACCGCGGTAATACGGATCCGCACGATCCTGTCCAGCGCCAGCGCCTGTTCAGAGTTGAACGCCAGACCACCGTGACTGATATTTTTCAGGCATTCCTCACCGGCCGGCGCTGCCTCGTCGGGCAGAACCTCGATCGGGATATCAGAAGGATGGCGGATATAGGAACGCATGGCTGTCGGAACGTGACTCCTTGAACCCGCAGCCAGGCACCGGGTCAAAGCTGAAACACTTCGAATCCCTTGTCACGAATGGTTTCCAGCCCAGCCTGATGCGTAACGACTGCGACACTGGCTCGTTCTGGTTGCAAGTACCTTTCTGCAACACTGCATAAATCCTCTGCTGTCACTGCCAGCACCCGCTGCCTGAACTGCTCGCGCAGCGCGGGGGTTCTGCCATGCAGCACGTTGTAAAAGGCCTCCTTGGCATTTCCCGCCGGGGAGCCGGGCTTGTCGATACTGCTGATCACGCCCAGTATCGCCTCTTCGACCTGTCGCCACTCGTGTTTGGTCTCGAACAACCAGTGTACGGCACGATCAAAGTCGTCTAATGTCTGCTCCAGCCTTGGGTCTCTGTAGGAATAAAACCGAAACGCACAAACACCTGCATCGTGACTGGCGCCTCCACCGTAGGCGCCTCCCTGTTCACGTATCGCGCGGTGCAGATAACCGTTACGTAAAAAACCACCCAGCACCGCCAGTGCTGCCGCATCCGGATGGGTCATCGGCACTGTCGGGTAGGCCTTGGCGCAGAAATTGACTTCCGTATTGGTCAGCCACGCCTGCCTATTCTGCGCCGCCGCACCGTGCAGCGAAAAGCCGGCCGCTTGTGTGTCGCTGACCGATGCCGCGCTCCAGACCTGCTCGACCATGTCTTGCAGCGAAGTGCGCTGCTCCTGCTCCGCCACCAGCAACAACTGCATTGGTTGTGACAGAATCAACCGATGAATTTGCTCCATCCTGTTTTTGAAGTCTAGCGTGCTCTCCTGTTTTTGCAACATCGCATCCAGTTGCTGTAACAGCTGGATCGACTTCAATCCCTGCTGCCGGTGTACGAACGCCGCCATCGGACTCAACGTGCTGGCAGCCGCCATCATCGCGTAACTGTGACCGTTGTTGGTGATCCCCGCCTCACGCCGGGCGCGGCGCTGACTGATCAATTCCTGCAGCCGTGCCGTTTCGTCGAACCGAGCCGTCTCCAGCGTGGCCTTCAGCAACTTGTGTACCGCCTCCGCATTGCGGTTCAACGCTTTTGACGACAGCACGAAAAACCCACGTTGCTGCGCCATGTTGACCGCATCGGCGCGCACACTGGTAAAAGCACTGACGCCACCGCTGATCTCGCTCTGCAATGACTGCACCTGCAGATAATCTTTGTCACCAAAGCCGACTTCGGGAACCAGGTGGACGAAATGCGAAACCGCATCGAGCATCTCCTGCGGCATCTCCGGCAGCGTGACGACGCACTGCTGGTACACCAGGCCGTTACAACCCTGCGCATAGAAGTGTACGGGCATCGCCGGATGCTCAAGCAGTTCACCCTCGACCACCGGCATTTTTTCCGGCACATCGTCGATCGTTACCTTGGGCAGTATTTCCTCGTCGTCCTGCTGTGACTGCCTGGCCTGCAACGCGGCACTTTGCTGCTGAATCTGTTGTTTCTGCTCAGCGCTCAGGCTGTCGCAGAGCGATGTCAGTCTACGCTCGACGAACGCCTGGCGGCGGTGGCTGAGTCCGGGATCGGGAATCAAGGACACGCGTACACGGTGTGGATTGTCCAGCAGATTCTGCCTGACCAGGCTTTGAACAAAGTCAGGCTGCCTGCTCTCCTCGCGCAGCTGCTCCAACACCTCGTCCAGGTTCAGCAAGGCGATCGGGTCGGCATAGTGAATGGCCGGACCCAAGCCGTTGAGAATCAGTTGCAAACCATACGGGTAACCGTCACCGCCGATTTCCCGTTGCGAAATCTCGAGCTGGTGCAATGCCGCCTCGAGCTGGCTTTGTGGCACACCCTCGGCCGCCACCTGCTGCAAGGTATCCAGCACCAGTCGCTCGAGACGCTGTGCATGCTCCGGCCTGGAGCCCTCGATTCCACACATAAAGTTCATTTCCTTGTTAGAATCATCGAGACCACACAACGGCGATGGTGCAGTACCCAGTTCGGTGGTCTCCAGCACGTGCTGCAGCGGCGAAGCGCTGTTTTCCAGCAACACACTGGTCATCAGCTCCGCCCGCAGGCGCTGTTTCAGGTCGGTACTCGGGCCCAGCAACCAGGCCAGCACCAGATGGGTCTTGTCCTGCCCCTGCTCGGCCGGGTCGACAGGATAATATTCCTCGACATTGACCGGCGCATGATAGCGCACCTCGTCCTCAACGACGATCCTGCGCTCGGAACGTTCGAACCGCGACAGCACGTTGTCCTCGAATTTCGTGTGCAGCGCATCGACTTCAATATCACCGTAGGTCATGAACACCGCATTCGACGGGTGGTAGTGCACACGATAGAACTCCTTGAGCCCCTCGTAACTCAGGTTCGGAATCTCGTCCGGCTCGCCACCACTGTTGTAATGGTAAGTCGTAACCGGATACAGGTACTTGGAGACAGTCTGCCACAAGCGGTTGACCGGTGAACTCATCGCCCCCTTCATTTCGTTGTAGACGACCCCCTTGTATTCGAGTTTGTCGCCGTCATCGAACTCCAGGCGATGGCCCTCCTGGGCAAAATCCAGTTCATGCAGGTTGGAAAAAAAAACCGCGTCGAGATAGACATCGAGCAGGTTGAAATAGTCCTTGCGGTTCTGGCTCGCAAACGGGTAAGCGGTCCAATCGCTGCTGGTAAAGGCATTCATAAAAGTATTCAAAGAACGCCGGATCATCATGAAAAACGGGTCGCGCACCGGGTACTTTTCGCTGCCACACAGCACGGTATGTTCGAGGATATGCGCGACACCGGTCGAATCCTTCGGCGCGGTGCGCAACGCGACCAAAAAGACATTCTCGGGGTTGTCCGCCCGCAGATGGTAGTGCACCGCCCCGGTGCCCTGATGACGAAATTCCTGTACCTCCAGGTTCAACGACTCTATCTTCTCTGTTCTAAGCAATTCAAACGCTGGATGCGTCATCCGGTTCTCCTGTCTGGACCTAAAAAAAACAAGTGGCGTCACACGCCACACTGCTGAATACCCGATCTCTCCACTCGTGCATTATTCAGCGCTACTATAGTCAAATTCAGTGCCCGCGACAACTTGGCTTGGACAACGGACTGTTTTAAAAAGCACTTTTGCCCGGCCGCCAATGCCGACTTGACGCTAAAAATCCGTTGTGCTAGTTTCGCTGCCTGATAGTGGCCCCGCAACGGGTTAAAAGGGAATACAGTCAGGTTTTTATCCTGGAACGATCCGCATCGGTCGCAATGGGCGATCAGGCTTTTCTCTGCCAGGATACAAAAAACTGATGCTGTAGCTGCCCCCGCAACTGTAGTTGCCGAGTCAGTGTTCGAACGGGCTGAAGAATCCGGCTTCCGGCATTTTTCAGACTCCAGCGACGCCACGATACTGAACCTATTGGAAGGCTGAACACTGATGACGACGCATAAGCCAGGATACCTGCCACTATTCTCGTCGTCCTTCCTGATCACGTGGGGTTTTCAGGTGCGGAATCCGCCAGTGACGACGTAGGAATCTACGTTGTTGTACTGCACAACGAACAACATCGGTCGACTGCCGGCACCCGTTCATCACGGTGCCTGCCGACCAGCGTGATTCCTTCGCACGACCAGGCAGCACACAGAACAGGTGCCATACGGCCTGCGCTTGCCGGTACTGGAGCGATACAGTCCTCCATGCCGTCGACACGGCAGGCTGGCGCAGGCCGCCGTTCTGCCTGGAAAGAATTCCAACGACAAGTACAAAAGGGAATACCCATGAGCAATGCAACAAAGCGACTGAAAAAGATCAACGCGACACTTGCAGCAACGAGCCTGCTGTGGCTCAGCACGCTTCCAGTGGCACTGAATGCTGAAGAAAACGGCAACGAGGTCATCGTGTCCGCCAGCCGGATCCCGGTCCCTGCCAACCAGGTCGGCAGCGCCGTCACTGTGATCACACAGGACGACATCAAGAATTCGCAGGCAACCACGATCGGCGACCTGCTGCGCACAGTACCCGGGCTGGCCTTCAGTCAGACCGGTTCACGCGGCGGGATGTCACAAGTACGAATCCGTGGTGCGGAAGGCAACCACACACTGGTGGTGATCGACGGTATCGAAATGAACGATCCGGCACGTTCGTCGGAATTCGACTTCAGCCACCTGCTGCTGTCCAACATCGAGCGTATCGAGGTGGTCCGCGGTCCACAAAGCGCGCTGTACGGCAGCGATTCGATCGGCGGGCTGATCCTGATCCGGACCAAGACCGGCGCGGCACAGCCCGAGACCACCACCTCGTTGAGCTATGGCACCTATAACACGACCAAGGTACTGCTGAGCACCCGTGGCGGCAACCGGCGCTTCAACTATTCGCTCGGTGCGCTGCACTATACGACCGACGGTTTCTCCACCGCCAGCGAAAAAAGAGGCGCAACGGAAAAAGACGGTTACAAGAATGACTCGATCAACCTCAACCTGAACATGTCACCGAACGAAATCACCGTGTTTTCGCTGTACCTGAAAAAAACCAGGGCCGAGGCCGACACCGACGGCTTTACCGGCGGTATCGGCGCAGTCGATGCCAACAACACGGATAAAATCGACAAGCTCTCAGGCAGAGTCAGCGCAAAGATCGACCTGTTCGATGGTCGCTGGACCCACAAGCTCAACTACTCTGTCGCGCGCAACGATATCGACAGCTTCAGCAACGGCCTGGCCACCTTCCTGACACGTGGCAAAAAACAGAAATTCGACTACCAAAACAGCTTCGTATTC
>JALUUZ010000211.1 GCA_027021095.1 Gammaproteobacteria bacterium | reverse complement strand
ACTACCGGGTTTGCGGATTGCTATTTCGACCACCACAGCCTTGAGCAAAAAAGTGGCGCAGGCTTTTTACGAACGATTCAACCTTCAGTTGAGTGAGGCGTATGGCATTATCGAGATTGGTCTGCCGTTTATCAATTTGGGGCATACGCTGGACAAACCGGGTTCCGTGGGGCAACTGCTGCCGGCATATGAAATGAAACTGGAAAAAAGTCCAGTGGGTGATGATGTCAAGGAAATCAAGCTGAAAGGAAAAGGCATTATCGATGCGTATTATGATCCCTGGACCACGCGCGAAGCACTGCTTGACAACGGCTGGTTTGCGACAGGCGATTTGGGACGGCTGGACGAGGATGGCTATCTGTTTATTGTTGGGCGCTCGAAGGAAATCATCAATGTCGGCGGTATGAAGTGTTTTCCCCAGGAAATCGAAGCTGTGCTCAATGCTTTCCCGGGGGTAAAGGAGGCTGTAGTCTATGCGGCGCCGCATGACCGTTTCGGTGAAGTTCCTGCAGCGAAAGTGGTGTTGAAGCCGGGTGTCAAAGATGAAGTCACGGAAGAGCAACTGAAAAACTTTTGTGCAGAACGTCTGGAAGTGTTAAAGATACCGGATCAAATCCGGTTTGTAGACAAGCTTGAACGCACCGCCAGCGGCAAACTTGTCCGCAGAGCGTAAGCTGGCCGGGTTTGTCCCGGCCAGCCGCATCAATCAGGGTTGCCTTCATGTTTTCGGTAACGCTTTCCCGGGTGTCATGCTCCAGGGCTGCGGCTTGTTTCCGTTTCAGGGGGGAGCAAACCGGCCAGGCTATACCTTGAGGCGGCCGCTTACAGACTGTTCCATGGGGTTGGCCATTTTGTTCAGCACCTGCCTGAATTCAAGGTGCTGCCATTGCGTGGCATCGTCGCGCAGCAGGCTTTCAAGGCGGGCGGCATAGTCCTGGGCTACCTGCGCCATGTCCTGCTCCTGATTGTTGGTTACCGGCACCTGCAAGGGTGCATCCAGCCGGGCGTGCAGCTTGTCGGGTGCGGTGCCGCAGACTGCGGTGAACATTAATGAGGCATTGGTCATTCTGGCAAGCCCGATCGGGCCGGTAGTGAAATAAACTTCCCTGTCCATAAAACGGGCTTTAGCGAAATTGATGGAATGCGTACCATCACCCAGTATCATGATGATGCTGTTATTGTTCAGGCGCTTGACAACGGGTCGTATGTTGACCTGGGCATAAAAGGCGCCAATCAGCTCCAGCACGTTTTTTGCACCGGTTATCCGGTTCAGCCAGTTTCCGATACGCGAAGGCCGGAACGGGTCATCCTTGCTCGGGAACGCGACCTGGGCATCATAGCCCAGTTGGCGAAGCCGTTGTAACAACAGGAAGTTGCTTGCCGAGTTGAGGTGAGAGGCGTACAGGATAACACCTTTTCCCTTTTGCAAAGCCTGATCGAGTAGGTCGAGTCCCTCGATGGGAAGTATGGTCTCCAGCTTGTCAGCGGACAGCCGCGCCATCAGAACACGTTGCATTTCCCGGCTGGCCTGGCCGGCGAAAAAGGCCTTGGTCATCTCGTCCAGTCTGGAGTCGCTTGTCTCTGCCGGGGCCAATGTTGCCAGATTGTCGCGCACGACACTGCGTAATTTATGGTTGCGATGGTACGCCAGATTTCCCTGCACTCTTGCAACAAAGTAAAAAAACCTGACAGGCAGGAACAAATAGAGGATATGGATAATATCCCTTAAATCAAAAATCCTGGTCATGAACGATATCCTCTTGCTGAAACTGGTGTGGAATCGGGAAAATTTTGCGCCCGCAAAAGTGGTATGGCTTCGTGTGCTGTCACCGGGGTTTATTATAGACCAAAGTGGCTCATGGCAATGTGTGCCATCAGCTTTCTTCAAGTTCTTTTAGCATGTGCAGATAGCTTTGCAGGCGTTGTGGGTTGATTTCGTCGTTATCGATTGCCTGTTTCACCGCGCAGCCGGGTTCGCTGCTGTGGCTGCAGTCGTTGAATTTGCAGCGATCGCCGGCCTGTCGCAGTTCGGCAAAGCCGTTGAGAATTTGCTGGCGGTTGTCGATACTGGGGGTGAAGTCGCGCACGCCCGGTGAATCAATCAGTTCGCCGCCGCTGGGAATGTGGTACAGCGTTGACACCGTGGTAGTATGCGTGCCTTCGTGGTTGGCGTGGGAGACTTCACCCACGCGGATGTCGAGGTTGGGCACAATGCATTTGACCAGGGAGGATTTACCAACCCCGGACAGGCCGACGACGATGCTGGTGTGGTGCTGCAGCCATGCTTTCAGCGCATCCAGGCCCTCGCCGGTTTTGGTGCTGGTGGCGAATATGGGTAGTGCGATATCGCGGTACACCTGTTGCAGTTCGCTCAGGGTGTTGTGGTTGCTGTCAGACAGGTCGATCTTGTTCAGAATCAGCGCAGCGCGAGCCGGCAGATTTTCGGTGGCGACCAGATAACGGTCAATCAGGTAAGGATTGGGTGGTGGCTGCAGGGCGCAGACAATCAGTACCTGATCGATATTGGCTGCGACCGGCTTGACCTGGCCGCCAAAGCCGGTTTTTTGCAACAGGTTGTGGCGTGGATGAATCGCCAGCACCACGCCGTGTTGCGTGTCGTCCTGTGGCCTGAAACTGACCCGGTCACCG
>JALUUZ010000210.1 GCA_027021095.1 Gammaproteobacteria bacterium | reverse complement strand
GCGCTGGTTTCCAAGCCCTATACGGAAGAGCAGATACTGGAGCAGATCAGAATATTCTGCTAGAGGAACCGGGGCAAGCTGTCATGCGTGACGAAATGCAGAAACTGCAGATAAGCCATAAAGGATTGCCGCTGCCCAGCATGGGGAGCTCCCTGGAGTCGGTTGCCAGTGAGAACCGGCGTCACGGTTTTTTTATCGGCACCACCGGCCTGCTGCTGCCCAAGGGAATCGTCTGTGAGGTCAGAAACGAGCTGCATGTCACCCGGCTTCCCAACGCGCCGAGATGGGTGATCGGCATGGTGAACCTGCGCGGCAACATCGTTCCTTTGCTGGATTTGGCTTTTTTGCTCGGCATCGATGTGCCGCACTATGTAAAACAAAAGCAGTTGTTCTTTCTGATCGACGACGAATGGGTGGGTATCTATTCGGACGGCTTGCCTAAATTGCTCAGCATTTCGGCCGAGGACCGGCTCGAGGACATGCCGGCTGTACCGGAACAGCTGCAGCCGTTCGTCAGCGGCTGTTACCAGCAGGACAGCCTGTGGTTCGACTGCGACATCAGGGGTATATTCCAGTGGATTGCGGAGCAGAAAAACGCAGTCGTGTAGTTTTCTTTGGCTGCGGCGGGGAAGGCCCGGCAGTAGTGGTTTGGTACATGACAGTAGTGGAAATACTGGCAGGCCAGGAATGCAGCGGGTGTATTCAGGGCTTTGCAAAAACAATAACCTAGAGGCAACAACATCATGTCGCGTAGAAATTCGACAATCGGAGGGAAGCTTGTATTTGCTTCAGTTCTGCTTTTGCTTGGTTTCGTGGTGATTGGTTTTACCTATAATCAATCGATCACGATCAAGGAACAGATTCTGGCACAGACGAAAGCGTTGAACAAGTTTCAGCTGCTGGCCAAGGAAGCAAACCTGCTGTTGGTTTCTGCGCAGCGCATCGAGGCCGAGTTCAAGGCTAGAAAGAATGTTGCGCTGGTCAAACAACATCTTGCACAAGTCAAGAAGATCTACCGCCTTCTCGATCAGATGAGCCAGCTTGCGCCGGGGGCACACGAGCGCAGTATGCTGTTGTCGTTGCGCAACGCACTGAAAAAATACGAAACCGCGTTCAAGCGGGAGGTCGTTGCGATCATCGAGATCGGGCTCAGTGACCGCGCCGGCCTGCTCGGCAGCCTGGAGTATTCTTTGTCCAAAGTGGAAAAGGCTGTCCGCTCAACCGGAAACGTACAGCTTCTTAAACTGGTACTCGGGATACGCCGGCTGGAGAAAAATTTTCTGCTGCATTCCAACAAGGCCGATTTACGCAAGCTGTTCAGGAACAGCGAGACGCTGTACAAGCTCGTCGGCAAATCCCAGATCAGGCCGGGGTTGAAAAAGCAGCTGCTGTACAATATCAAGCGTTATCGCAGCAGCTTGACCGAGATCCGTTTCGCCATCGAAGACCGTAACGAGGATGCGCGTGTTCTTGCACAGGATACCCGCAACATGGAGCTGCGCCTGAACGAAATGTTGCAGCGCATCAGTGACAGTATCGCTGCCAACAAGCAGAAGTCGGACCAGCGGGTGAAAAATATCAACAAGATCTCGCTGACGATCGTGCTCGGTATCTCGACGATCGTGTCGTTACTGTTTATCAACCTGACCGGCAGCATTACCCGGTCGTTGAAACGGTTGCGGGGTACGATTCAGCGCATCTCGATGGGCGATTACAGTGCGCGTACCAATATGAAGGGGCGTGATGAGCTGGGTGAACTGGGCAGGAACTTCGACAAAATGCTCGATGAGCGGGTGACCAGGATGGCGCATGCGGAGCAGGAAAACGAGCTGTTGAACAACTCGATCGTGGAGCTGCTGGAAACGGTGTCGGCATTGAGTAACAAGGACCTGACAGTGACTGTGCCAGTGGCCGAGGATATCACCGGGGCGGTCGGGGACGCGATCAACCTGCTGGCGAACGAAACCGCTGACGTACTCAGCAGTATCCGCCAGGTCGCGCAGAAGGTCGACCAGACCGCGGCGATGGTGCGCAGCCAGAGTGACAAGGTTTCCGGGGTGGCAGAGAACGAACGTAAGGTGCTTGGGCATACGGTAACCAAGCTCGAGCATGCCGCGAAGAAAATGAATGCGATCGCCAGTCATGCACAGAACTGTAACCGCCTGGCGGACGAGACCACCGAGACGACCGAGCTGGCGCTGCGCAAGGTAAACAACGCCGTGACCGGGATGGCTGAGATCCGCGAGACGATCAGCGAAACGGAAAAACGTATCAAGCGGCTTGGTGAGCGTTCGCAGGAAATCACCAAGGTCGTGGAGATCATCAGCAATATCGCCGAGCGTACCCATGTGCTGGCGTTGAATGCGAGTATGCAGGCGGCCGCGGCAGGCGAGTCAGGACGCGGTTTTGCGGTGGTGGCCGATGAAGTGCAGCGGCTTGCGGAGAGTTCTCAAAGTGAGACCGCGCATATCAGCGAGCTGGTCAACAGTATCCAGTTGGAAACCTCGGGTGCGATCGTGGCGATCAACAAGGCGATCAGCCAGGTGGTCAAGGGTTCGGAACTGGCCGGTGACGCCGGTAAGCAGATGGTCGACGTGCAGGAAACCACGTCGAAACTGGTCGCCGCGGTCGCCGATATCGCTAAGGCCTCGGTGGCCCAGGCCAAGATCAACAACGAGATCAGCCACAGTGCGGTGGTCGTACAGAAAAGTACCGAGGCAACCCGGGAGGAATTGAAAGAACAGGCCATGCAGACCAAGAACCTGGTGGTCTTTGCCGAAAACATGTTGAAGAAAGTCAACCAGTTCAAGCTGCCTTCTGCATAGTAGGGACAGATGAGCACGTATCCTGAACAGGCCCGACTTCTGACCGATTGCTTCGTCGCCGTCCGTGAAAAGCTGGCGACGATGCTTGGGGCGTTGGACAATGCGGAAGCCCGTGATGAACAGTATTATGGCGCGCTGGCGGTCTGGAAAACGGAATTCGAGGTTTACGCGGAGCAGGCACAGGCCGGTGGTGAAAAAGGACTTGCCCTGGTCTGTGCTGAAGTGGCAGAGCGGATCGGCGCGATGCAGGATGAGCCCGTGTACCGGATCAAGCAGTATTGCCAGCTGCTGGTCGAGTGGATCGATGACATCACCCCCCTGATCGGAACGGCTGAGCCGGTCCCGGCAGACAGGTTGTTGCTGCCCGTGCCGGAGAGCAAAAGGGAGGAACTCCGGGCGCTGCTTGGCGAACCGGAAACAGGCTCAGACCCGGACCTGGATTCAGACTCAAAATACGCTGCGTTGCTGCCGATCGTTGCCGATGCGGTCGAAACACTTGAACGCCAGATCGAAAAGGAATCCCTGGTCGAATTCTTTGAAGATTTTTCAGTCGTGCTCGACAATATCAGCATGGCGGCCGAGATGTTGGACTATGCCGAGTTGGAAGCCCTTTGTGAACGTACGGCCGGCCGGTTGAAGACAGCGTTTGCGGCCCAGGGAAATCTGCACAATGAACAGGCACAGGCGGCGTTGGCATGGCTGGCGGCGCTGTACCGGCATCTGCAGCAGACCGAAGACACGTCATTGCCCGATGCCCCCGCGGTGATGGCTGCAGACGAGACTGAAGACGGCGCAGGCGAGCAACAAGTGGCACAGCAGCAGGAGGCTTGGCCCGCAGAGGAAGAGAACGAAGAGGAAGAGGACGAAGAGGACCAAGTGTCGCTGGCACGGCAGGCGTTTGGTCCGCAAGGGGCCGAAGACCCGCAGGAGGCCGATCAGTACGAGAGTACGCAAGACAACCCGGTGCAGGGCGGACTGGCGGCGGACAATCTGCTGCTGATATTGAGCCAGGAGCTGGGTGAGTTGTCGGTCGAGATGACAGAACTGGTCGAGTCGTTGAGCCAGGAGGTCGAGACCGAAGAGTCGCGGCAGGCGGCAGTGCAGTACCTGACGCTGGTCGAGCGGCTGGCGGAGACCAGTGAGGCGCTCGGGCTGCGCGGCCTGCAAAAGGTCTGCGAATTTATCACCCATAATTTCAACCTGACACTGGCACTGGAGACCAAGCCGGAGGCCTCTGCCTACCAGGTTTTCAGGGACTGGCCGGGCGTGGTGTTGAACTACCTGGAGGATCCGGAGAATGAAGACCGCTGCCTGTCGTTGATCGGTTTTCTGCAGCAGGACCTGTGGCCGGAACAACTGGCAGACGAGCAGGCCAGGGAACTGTTGCGGGAGCTGGCCAGGCAGATCGAGCTCCCGGACGAGGTGATGCCGGGCAGCCGGCGCAGCACCGAGGCTAGGCCGGAGGACGTGACGCTGGAGGTTGCCGAACAGAGCAGCCAGGGCATGCTCGACGCTTTTTTCCAGGAGTCGCCGGTGATCGCCTCCAGGCTGTCTGCCGCGATCACCCAGATCGCCAATGGCGTCGATGTCCGTGACAACGTGGTGGTGGCGCAGCGCTGTGCGCATACCTTGAAGGGTTCTGCCGGACTGATCGGTGTCAACGGCATTGCCAACCTGACCCACCATCTTGAAGATATTCTCGAGTACCTGAGTACCAATGCGGATGCTTTCCCACGCCAGTTGGTCAATGTACTGCAGGAGGCGACAGACTGTGTAGAGTCGATGCTCGATGCGATGCAGGGCCGTGACGATCCGCCCGAAGCAGCACAGGCGGTATTGCAGAGCGTACTGGATTGGGCCAATTGCATCGACCAGGGACAGCTTGCCGACATGCTGGAGGACGACGCCGAGGTGTTGTCGTTTCAGCAGCAGGCACAACGGCCACAGGAGACCGAGCCGGACTACGAGCAGCCGATGGAAACGGCGGCAGACGAAGCAGACACGGAGATGGCTGCGCCGAGACAGGTGTCGACCGAAGAAGCCCTGTATGTGCCGACGCGGGTGATCGACAACATGTACAAGATGATCGGCGAGCTGGTCACCATGACCAACCAGATCCAGAGCTACCTGCGCAACATCAAGTTGCAGGGGCAGGAAGCACAGTTACAGGAACGTATTTTTCAGCAGCACCGGATGGAACTGGAGGACCTTGTCAACGTACAGCGTATCACCAGTATGCAGCGCCAGCGGATTCATCCGACCCAGGCGCCCGGCAAAGCGAAGGCCGGCGACCCGGTCAGCGGAATCGTGCAGGAAGAGGATTTCGATGCACTGGAGATGGAGCAGTACGACGAATTGTACGGCTCGATCAACTGCTTTATCGAAGCGGTGATGGACAGCAATGAAATTCAGCATTCGATCCAGAGCCGTCTGACCGAGCTCGAGGACATGGTAGTCAAACAGCAGCGGCTGAATACTGAATTGCAGCAGACGGTAATGAATGCCAGGATGGTGGCGGTGAATACGATTTCGGCCCGCCTGCAGCGTGCCGTACGCCAGACCGCCCGGGTTACCGGTAAACGTGTACAGCTCGTGATCGAAGGCGAGAACCTGTTTATCGACTGCGATGTGCTGACCAGCCTGACCGATCCGATCCTGCATATGCTGCGCAACGCGGTCGATCATGGCATCGAGGAGCCGCGTGAGCGTGAGGCCGCAGGCAAACCACTGGTCGGTACCATTCACCTGAAGTTTTCGCAGCATGGAAGCCATATCGAAGTACAGTGTATCGATGACGGGCGTGGACTCGACTATGAGAAGATACGCAAGTCGGCGATTCGCAAAAAACTCCTGCGTAAGCGTGAGAAGGTCGACAAGGCCAGGCTGGCCAAGCTGATCCTGTCGCCTGGTTTTACGACCCGCGACAAGGTGACCAGGATCTCCGGCCGTGGTGTGGGAATGGACATAGTGCATAACGTGATTCAGTCCCAGGGCGGCGAAATCACCATCGGTGACCATGAGCCATGCGGCTGCAGGATCTGTCTGCGCCTGCCGATCAGCCTGGTGACCACGCATACCCTGCTGGTCAAGGCCGCGGAAGAATTGTTCGCAGTGCCGTCGAGTACGGTGTCACAGATCGTGCCGCCGCAGCTTGGCATCTACTATCCTGCTGACGGCGGGCTGGTCTACAAGGAAGGAGACAACGAGTATCCCGCGGTATTTCTCTCGTCGCTGACCGGCGGGAACACCGCGTCCGGGCCGCGCGCGGACGAGTCCGGTGAGACACCCAAAGTCGCGTTGCTGGTCAAGGGCGACGATGAACAGACTACGGCGGTGCTGGTGGACCAAGTGGTGAGCAGCGACGACCTGGTGTTGAAAGGCACCGGCAAGTTTGCGCCCAATATCTATGGCATTACCGGGGTGTCTATTCTTGGTGATGGCAATGTCGTGCCGGTGTTGAATCTAAGAGAACTGATGCATGCCCACGCCGAGACCGAGACCGGCGATGAGCCGCTGCGTCCGGAAGTGGAAAACGTCTACAGCCGTGGGGGCGTGGTAGCCAAGGTACTGATCGTCGATGACTCGATCAGTGTGCGCAAATCACTGTCCGAACTGGTCGAGGATGCCGGCTACAAAGCACTGGTTGCGCGTAACGGTGTCGAGGCGATCGATGTGATGCGCAAGAACAATCCGGACATCATTCTCTCTGACATGGAAATGCCGAAGATGACAGGGCTGGAGCTGGCGTCGAACATTCGTGCCGACAAGGATTTCGGTGAACTGCCAATCATCATGATTACCTCACGAACCTCACGCAAACATCGCAAGCGCGCAACACAGGCAGGGGTGAATGAATACCTGACCAAGCCCTACAGCGAAGACGAACTGCTGGAGTTGATCGACTCGCTCTATTGGGGCAAGCAGGTTCCGGCAGGCACAGGCCTGCTGGCCGATTGATTCCTGCTATTACTGCTGTAGCAATCCTGACCTTTGCACTCCTTTATTCTTCAACTATATTTTTTGTATCCATAACAAGTTTATAGTTTATAATACTGAAACGCATGCAGGCTTACTGATAATAATAAACAGAATACAGAGTCAATATTATCTAAATTATCGAATTTTATTCGAGCGCTTTTAAATATATATCAGTACTGTTGTCTAAACAGGTTGAGTGTGTTTTCGCTAACCGGTTTTTTTGCAGGCGTTAGGCGGCAACGGCACCGGTTACCAGGACAGAGGAGTAGCAGGTTTAAACTGAATGACAAAAGAACCCAGGAAAGACATCAAAAAAAAATCCTACCTGACACCGGGTGAGGTCGCCGAGCTGCTGATGATTTCTCCGATCCGGGTCAGGCAACTGGCACTGAAGGGGGAGTTGAAATCGGTGACCACGCCCGGCGGGCACCGCCGGTTTGCGTACCAGGAGATCGAGCGTTTCGTACGTGAGCGCAAGCTGCAGCTGCCCTGGATGGCGGACGATAAACTGCGTGTATTGATCGTCGACGACGACCGGCAGTTTACCGGTTACCTGTCAGCGCTGTTTGCCAGGTTCGAGCGCTGGGTGGTGACCGAAGTCAGCAATGACGGCTTCGACGCAGGGATGAAGGTCATGGCGTTTGCGCCGAACGTGGTCCTGCTCGACCTGATGATGCCCGGCCTGGACGGATTCGAAGTCTGCCGGATCATCAAGCAGAATCCTTTGTCATGTGATATCCGCGTGATCGCGATGACCGGGCATGCATCCGCCGAGCATAAGCACAGGATCGTCGAGGCTGGTGCCGAGGTATGCCTGGCCAAGCCGATTGACACCGAGCTGTTGCTGCAGACCCTCGAGCTTGCCGATGCCGTTACGGACGACATGCCCTGACCTGCACGCCAAAACTGATCACATCCTGTTTTCTTTTGCCGTGGTCTGTCTGAACCCGGCCGTTTAAAGTTCCCGTTCCAGCTGTCGATTATTCGTTTATCGATAATATCGATAATAGCACTATTATCCCGTGTGGAGTTTACCGCAGCAAAAGGACGGTTTTGATGAATACTATCGCTACAGACAGACATCGGGTGGGCACGTTGGGGGAAGGTGGCGATGAGTACCGGATTCTGATCATTGATGACGATGGCAGCCAGCGCAGGCTGGAAAAGGAGGTACTCTCGGCAGGCGCCTACCGGATTACCGAGGTCGAAGACGGAGTCCAGGGACTGCAGATCCTGGCCAGGGAAGAGTTCGATGTCGTGTTGCTCGACAAGTGTATGCCGGGTATCGATGGTGACCAGGTCTGCAGGAAGGTGCGCCAGGAGCTTGGCCTGACACTGCTGCCGATCATCATGGTCACCGGCAGTGACTCCGACGACGAAATGCAAAAGAGTATGCAGGCCGGTGCGAGTGACTTTGTGCGTAAACCGTTCAGTACCGCCGAGCTGCTGGCCAGGGTCAACTCCGCGGCGACACACAAGCGCCTGACCGACCAGATGGATGATGCCGAGTCATTGTTGTTCGCACTCGCGCGCATGGTCGAGGCCAAGGACACCAACACTGGCGATCATTGTTCACGCCTGGCACATATCTCGGTCGTGTTCGGTACCGCGCTGGGACTGGATCGCAGCCAGCTGATTGCGCTGCAGCGTGGCGGCGTGCTGCACGACATCGGCAAGCTCGGGATACCGGAGAGCATCCTGCTCAAACCCGGTCCGTTGAATGAGCGCGAGTGGGTGGTGATGCGCCAGCATACGGTGATTGGCGAGCAGATCTGCAGCGGTCTGCAGAGCATGCGCGCGACGTTGCCGATCATCCGCAGTCATCACGAGCGCTGGGACGGCAGCGGTTACCCGGACGGGTTGGCGAAAGAGCAGATCCCTTTCCTGGCCCGGGTGTTCCAGATCGCCGATATCTATGATGCGCTGTCGCACAAGCGGCCGTACAAAAAGGCGATGGGGATAGAGCAGGTGACAGGGATCATGGAAATGGAAGTCAAAAAAGGCTGGCGCGATCCGGAACTGATGGCGGTGTTCCTGGATATCGTGCGCAACCGGCCACAGGATCTGCAGTTGCCGGACGAGTTCCAACAGGACAAGGCCAGTAGAATTTTCGAAAGTATACGCCGCACAGGCGTACTGGACTGGCGCTAGATGTGGGCAACAGGCGTTTTACCTGGAAGTGTGCAGTAGTCGAACGGGAGCGAAAGGACAACGAGGCAGCAAGAGGATGGAAGATTGAAATTGGGAATAAAAATAAGGCCAAGCGTGGTTTCTCTCTATCACCTGAGTCTTGTGATCAGTCTCCTGTTGACAGGCTATGCGGCGGTCTGGCTCGATCCGCTCAGCGCGGTATTGATGCTGTTGCTGTCGTGCAGCTGGTTTGCCGCGGAGCGTCATGGCCGAAACACGCTGCAGGCAAAGCAGCGTCTGCTGCAGCAGGAGACAGAGGCGCAGTTTGCGGCGCTGGCCGGGCGGTTAGAGGAGATTGAAGCCGGAGTCAAAGCCGAACAGCAGGAAGTGCTTGCGGGGATTTCACAACTGCAGAGGATCCAGGCCGACGCGGTGGCTGAGCTGTTGAAGAGTTTCAAGGGACTCGAGGTCGAGGCCAGGCAGCAGGATGACCTGGTCTGTAGTATCATCGACCGCATTACTGGTCTCGAAGGCGGTACGGACGGCACCAACAGCTATACCGCGGAAGCGGCGGAGCTGGTGCAGTCGTTTTTCGATGCGATCCTGGAGTCCAGTGAAAGCAGCATGGAGCTGGTCAAGGAAATGAACTCAATGTCCGACCAGATTGCGACGATCGAAGGCCTGCTTGGCGAGATCGAGGGGATCAGTGCGCAGACGAACCTGTTGGCACTGAACGCGGCGATCGAGGCGGCCAGGGCTGGTGAAGCCGGGCGCGGTTTCGCCGTGGTGGCCGACGAGGTGCGCAGCCTGTCGCAACGCAGTGCGCAGTTCAGCAACGAGATCCGCAGCCAGTATAGCGGCACCCAGGCGACGATGGAGCGCGCCAGTGTGATCGTCGGCAGGATGGCCGCGCGGGATATCAACCTGAGCCTGCAGTCGAAAGGCAGGATGGAAGAGATGATGGCGGAAATCGGGCGTCAGAACGAACTGTCGAAAAAGGATCTGCAGACCGCATCGGAGATCTCTGTGCGAATCACCAATGATGTCAATACGGTGGTACGTTCGTTGCAGTTCGAGGACATGACCAATCAGCTGGTCGGTTGTATCACGCGCAAGATGCAGGCAGCAAACGAGGTGATCAGCCAATACACCGGCCTGGTGCAGGCGCTGCTCGGCAGCGGGTTGAGTCAGCCGGAATCCTTGGCACGACGTATCGATGAATTGAACGCCGCGCTGCAGCGAAGCAGGAGCGAAGTCAGGCAACACCAGGACAAGACGGTCAGCCAGACAGACATGAGCGCCGGGGAGATCGATCTTTTCTAATCCCGGGGCGGCTTGCCGTGGAAGCGGGTACTCACTATCACTGACAGGGGACCACAATGGCAAGGATTCTTATAGTCGATGACGAGCAGCCGATCCGGCAGATACTGTTCGATGCGCTGGAGATCGACAAGCATGAAATAAGCGAGGCGGCCACGGGGAAAGAGGCAATCGAGATGGTTCAGCAGCAGCAGTTCGACCTGCTGATCACCGACCTGGTGATGCCGGAGAAAAACGGTATCGACTTGATCCTGGAAATCAGGAGCAAGTATCCACAGATGCGGGTCATCGCGATTTCCGGCGGTGGCGGCATCACCGGGCGTTTCGACTATCTGCCGATCGCCAAGCTGATCGGCGCCGGGTCGATCCTGCGAAAACCTTTCCGGTTGCCGGAAATCAGGACGATGGTCAACGACGTGCTCGCAAAAAATACGGTTTAGCCCGCATTCCTCACCACCGTTCGTCGCGAGACGGAGCAAGGATGCGGTGTGGAAGAATCGTGTGTGGAAGAATGACCACGTGATGCGATTCAATTTGCCTTGGTGTTGGTGCGTACAACGCACCCTACCTCGTCGTGACGGTGTGCGCAGCACACCAAAGGATTTACGGTCAAAAAATGTCATGCGCCAAAGTAGGGTGCGTTGTACGCACTTAAGTCTGCAGGCTAACGGTCGATGATGAGTCAGACAGGCTCAGGTTGCGGGTGAACTAAAGGACTATACGAGTGAAAATCAGGATCAAACTGCTGTTGCCCAGCATCGTTTCATTACTGCTCTTTATGCTGGTACTGAACCTGTACTGGCTGCCGAATTACCTCGATGTACAAAGGGAAAAATACCGGCACTATTACCAGCACGAAATTCATGTACTTGGCATGGCACTGCGCCGGCCATTACAGTACGGTAACCTGAAGCAGGTTCGCCGGCTGTTAGACAGGGTGCTGCAGAAAAAACGCTCCTGGAAAAGTCTTGTGCTGCAGGACCGTGATGGCAGGAGGATCTATCCGCGGCGGCCGGTGCGGGTACCGCGTACTGGCGATACCATTCGCGTGTTGTCCAGGGTCGAACACCGCGGAAAACCGCTCGCGCGGATGCTGCTGGTGGCCGACCTAAAGCAGTTGCTGGCGCGTGATGCCGGCTATATCAAAGGCTTGAACGATATTCTCTGGGCCGTGCTGTTGCTGGCTGTGATCAGTACCGTGGTGATGCAGGAGCGTATCGTGGTCAGGCCGATCCGGCGCCTGCTGGCGTCGGCAAAGCAGGTTGCCGGCGGCGATTTCAACTCGCGGTTCGACTGCCACCGCCGCGACGAAGTCGGTATCCTGACAGGCAGTTTTCGTGACTTGGCCAAGGACCTGGAACAGGCGTTGCTGGTGTTCAGGCTGGAGGCTGAAAAAGAGCGGGCCATCGGTGCCGAGCTGCAGCAGAAGAATCGCTTTATCGAAGCCGTCAACCGGTTACAGCAGGTGGTTATCGCCGGGCAGGATGCACCCGGGGTATACGACGAGATCCTGCACCAGTGCCTGTGCTTGACTGAAACCCGGTTTGGGCTGGTTGCCGAGGTAGGGCTGAAAGACTCAGGGCTGCCGCTGTTGCATGTGATGTCGCGTGCCTGCAGTCACCGGGAGCCCGGTGACAAGCACCGGCGCGAACACGAGATCGCATGCCGACGGCTGCAGAGACTGGCGGAGTCTGTCATGCATTCGGTGGTACCG
>JALUUZ010000209.1 GCA_027021095.1 Gammaproteobacteria bacterium | reverse complement strand
CCCGCTGAAGGCTGATCAAGCACCCGGACTGGTCGTATCCAGTCCGGACTCTTCATTCTGTTCCGTATCCGGTTTTACTTTTTGCACATTGGTCGTCTGCTTCTGCGCTCTTTCCTGCACTTCCTTGCGTGCGGTCAGCTGACCCAAGCTGATCCCCGCCAGAAACGAATAGATCTGGTCGCTCAACGATGTCCATAACTCGTGCGTCAGGCAGCGTTCATCGCCCTGGCAGTTGCCAAGGCCGCCGCAACGGGTGGTGTCGACCTTTTCGTCGACCGCGGTAATGATATCGGCAATCGCAATGTCATACGCGCTGCGGCTCAGCGAATAACCGCCACCCGGCCCGCGCGTGCTTTTCACCAGTCCTTTACGCCTGAGCTTGGTAAACAGCTGTTCCAGGTAGGACAAGGAAATCTCCTGGCGCTCGGAAATACCCGCCAGTGAAATCGGGCCTTTATCGAAATGAATCGCCAGGTCCAGCATTGCTGTGACTGCATATCGGCCTTTTGTGGTTAATCGCATTGCAATATCCCGCCATTTAATTGATAATAGTAAAAGTAAATGCATTACCCGAGTAATTTACTAAGTTATTATACTTACCCTACTAATTAAGTCAACTATTATATTCCTGCCGAGTGATTCAGCGCCTTTGTTCCGGTGTCTAGGTGTTTTTAGTTATATCATTGATTTTATTGGTTTTTTATGTGCTTCGTGCACCGTTGCCAAGAGGTAGGGGGCGTTGTACGCACCAACACCACGACAAATCGATCGCATCCTGTGGTCATCCTTCTACACACGATTTTTCCATGCCGCATCAGAGGCGGCGCAGAAAAAAGCTTGCGGACCGCGGGAGCGTTCAGGCGGGGGTTGTTATCGTCACGACCGGTCGAAGCAAATCACACGGGATGTGGTGCGTAAACGCACCCTACCGGTGTAAAGCACTCGGGGATCGCTTGGAGCCTGAATCCCGCGGGCCGGAAGTTTTTTCTGCAACATTGCCTCGCTCAGAGGCCCCTACTTTGGTTCCTCGGGCTTGTCCAGGGCGGTGGTGTCACTGCCGTCATCGAGTTCGTCCACTGTACTGATGATCTCGCACGGGCCGAGTTCGGGGATCTGCATGTCGGCGATCTCCGCGCCCAGCCCCTTGATCGCGCCGCACATCTCCTCGATCCGCTTGTCCATCTTCTGGATATGGTCGAGCATCGCATTGATCGCATTGGCGACCGGGTCTGGGGTGTGCTTGTGCATGCCGTAGGCATCGAAACCGAGCTTCTTTGCGATCTCGGCAATCCGCTGATGCTGTACGCTTGGTTCGGCGGCAATAATCCGCCCAGGAACCCCGATCACCGTCGCACCGGCGGGAACATCCTTGAGCACCACTGCATTGGAGCCGATCCGGCTGCCCTCACCAAGGCAGATCGGGCCGAGCACCTTGGCACCGGCACCGACCACGACATTGTTTTCCAGTTTTGGATGCCGTTTGCCCTTGCTCCACGAAGTCCCGCCCAGCGTGACGCCATGATACAGTGTGCAGTCATCACCGATTTCGGCGGTCTCGCCGACGACGATTCCCATGCCGTGATCGATAAAAAAACGCCTGCCGATCTTTGCCGCCGGGTGAATTTCGATACCTGTGAACCAGCGCACGATGGTCGACAACCAGCGTGCAAACCACTTCAGTTTCCAACACCACAGGCGGTGGTTGATACGATGCCACAACACCGCATGCACACCCGGATAGGTAGTGATGACTTCAAACCAGTTACGCGCCGCGGGATCGCGCTCGAACACGCAACCGATATCTTCACGTAGGCGTCGAAACATACACACTCTCCTGTCAGTCAGTGCCTGGCTTACGGGCCCGGCGCCCGGATGTCCACATTAACGCGATTTGCTGTTTTTTTCTATCGCGGTAAGTATTCCCCTTAGAATCTGTACTTCTTTTTTTTCAAGCTGGCAGCGGTTGAACAGGCGTTTCAAGCGGCGCATCATGCTGACCGGCTGCTGTGCACGCACAAAACCGATACTGGTCAGCACCTGCTCGAGGTGCTGATAGAACCGGGCCACGGCGTCCGCGGTCGCCAGTGCGCTGTCGGTGCGCGCACTGCCGCCTCGCGCATCGGTCAGCGACTCTGCGGCGAGAAAGGCCATACGCAGCTCGTAACAAATCACCTGTACCGAGGCGGCCAGGTTCAGGGAACTGTATTCGGGATTGGCGGGGATGTTGACCAGGTAGCGGCAGCGTTCGAGCTCGCTGTTGCTCAGCCCGCTGCTCTCGCGGCCAAACACCACGCCGACCGGTACATCTCCCTGCTGCCAGTGCTCGAGCGCCTTGGCCGCGCACTCACGCGGATCGAGCAACGGCCACGGCAGGCGGCGTGAACGCGCACTGGCGCCGATCACCAGCCGCAGGCCGGCGATCGCGGCATCCAGGCTGTCCACCACGGTAGCCGCCTCGAGAATCTCGTCGGCCCCGGAGGCACGCGCGGTGGCCTGCACGCTGGGGTAGTCCTTCGGTGACACCAGCACCAGGCGTGACAGGCCCATGTTCTTCATCGCCCGCGCCACCGCACCGATATTCCCGGGATGCGAAGGCTCGTTCAATATGATCACTATGTCTGACAGCATGAAAATCCCCGTCAACACCGCGGACTCCACCGCGCTGCAGCGATTAAAATGCAAGCATTATAGGCGATTTTCTGCTAGACTTCCCTGCCTTTGACAACGCGCATCGACAAATGCCACAGGGCCGCCGCAGCCGGCCCCTGAAAAACGACAACCAGGTAGTAACATCATGCATCCAATGCTCAATACAGCGATCAAGGCTGCGCGCAGTGCCGGCAACCTGATCCTGCGCAACCTGTCGCGTATCGACTCGCTGTCCGTCAGCACCAAGCAACGCCACGATTTCGTCAGCGAAGTGGACCGCCAGGCGGAACGGGAAATCATCAAGATACTCAAGCGCGCCTACCCCGACCACACGATCCTCGCCGAGGAGAGCGGGCTGCAACAGGCCGACAGTGAATTCACCTGGATCATCGATCCGCTCGACGGCACCACCAACTACCTGCACGGGTTCCCGCACTACGCGGTCTCCATCGCGTTGAAAAGGCAACAGGTGCTGGACCAGGCGGTCATCTATGACCCGCTGAAAAACGAGCTGTTCACCGCCACGAAAGGCGCCGGCGCACAGCTCGACAACCACCGTATCCGGGTTTCCCCCCGTGCCAAGCTCGACGGTGCGCTGCTCGGCACCGGCTTCCCGTTTCGCATGAAACAGCACCTGGATACCTACCTGGAGATGTTCCGCGTGCTGTTCGAAGACGCCGCCGGGGTCCGCCGCGCCGGTTCGGCAGCGCTCGACCTGGCCTATGTCGCCAGTGGCAGGCTCGACGGTTTCTGGGAAATGGGACTCAGCCCGTGGGACATGGCGGCGGGCGTCTTGTTGATCAAGGAAGCCGGCGGCCTGGTCTGTGACTTCAACGGCCGGCAGGACTACCTCGACTCCGGCCATATCGTTGCCGGGACCCCAAGAGTCTGCGCCGCGATCCAGCGCAAGATCGTCCCGTTCATCCCCGCCGAGTTTAAAAAAGAGTCCCCGCACAACGCGGTTTGACGTGCCGCGGGGCGTGTACGAAACAGCGCAAATCACGTGCGCCGTCTCACCCGCATTTCTCACCACCGTTCGTAGCGAGACGGCGCGATCCAAAAACTTTACCCTTTCTTTTCAATGTAATCTGCCGCGCTGACGGATTTATGTGTCACAGGTCATCAAGAACCTGACGGACTAAACGATATAGTGGGTGTCGAAACAATCTAAAAGGTGACACTATAGGTAACATTTTATGAGTAAAAAAACATTCGGTAATGGTATTCTGGGGCCCAAAGCCCTGGAAATGGTCATGAGGGATGTTTTGGGGGGAATGGAAGAATTATCAGTAATGAGAGCCTGCGAAGCCAACGGAGAAGAATACAAGGTGATCGCGATCAAACCGCAAGGGCAGGGATTCGAGGATAGTGAGATTTACGCATTTTACCCGGATGTAATCGAGGATACGAAAGATAACCCACCAAATCGGCCAGCAGAAGTAATTATTCTGGACGAATATTTGAAACGGAAAAAACCTTAACTGCATGCCCGGACGATGGAACTACCGTCCGGGCTGCCAACCTTCGGCATGCATCAATGCATCAAGGCCTGTTGTCGAACTCGGCGCCTTCTTTTTTGACCGGCAGCATATCGACCCGGCTGACCCCCAGTTGCAACGCGGCGTTGCTGGCAACGAAGATCGACGAGTAAGTACCGACCAGGACGCCAAGAATCAACGCAATCGAAAAACCACGGATCGACTCACCACCCAGGAACAGCAGCGCGATCAACACCAGCAGTGTCGTCAACGAGGTCATGATCGTACGCGACAGGGTTTCGTTGATCGACACATTCACCACTTCGACCGACGAATCGGTGCGGATCTTTTTGAAGTTCTCCCGAATCCGGTCGAAGACCACGATCGTGTCATTCAACGAATAACCGATCACTGCGAGCAACGCGGCGAGTACCGAAAGATTGAATTCCATCCGGGTCACCGCAAATATGCCGAGGACCACGATCACATCGTGCGCCAGCGCGGCCACCGACCCGATCGCAAACCGGTACTCGAAACGCAGCGCCACGTAGATCAAAATCACCAGCAAGGCCGTCAGCAGCGCCATGCCCCCGTCTTCGGTCAACTCCTTGCCGACCTGCGAGCCGATGTAGGCATCGTCGCGAATCTCCACGTCCGGGCTGGTATGTTTCTTCAACAGCGCAAGCATAAAGTCGCGTTTGACCCGCTGCCTGCTTTCGCGTAACGGCTTGCCTGTATCCTTTTTTCCCCCGGATTGCGGCTTTCCTGCCTGCAGCTTCTTGTTGATCGCCTCACCGGCGTCCGGTGAAATATAGATCTGCACATCCCTGCTGGTGCCGTAGTACTTGACCTCGAACTTCTTCAGGCCTTCCTGCGCCAGCGCACGCCTGATCTTGTTGATATCCACACTGTGCTTGTACTGGATGGTAAACTGCGTTCCACCGGTAAAGTCGATACCGAAATTCAATTTGAATACGAACAGTGCCAGTAACGACAACACTACCACACTGATCGAAACCACACCGGAAAGCTTCCGGTAACGCATAAAATCGATAGTGGTGGTCTTTTTGAATATTTTCATTTTATTCCTTACCCAATGCGTTCATTGTGTGTCAGATCGACAGGCTCTCGACCCTGCGGCCGCCATACCACAGATTGACGATCGCCCGCGTTACCATGATGGCGGTAAACATCGAGGTCAATATTCCCAGCGACAGGGTCACGGCAAACCCCTTGATCGGCCCGGAGCCGATCCCCAGCAGCACGACCGCAGCGATAAAGGTGGTGATATTGGCGTCGGCGATGGTCGACAGCGCCTTTTCATAGCCGGCGTGAATACTGGCCTGCGGCGAGTTGCCCATTCGTATCTCCTCCCTGATCCGTTCGAAAATCAACACATTGGCGTCCACGGCCATGCCCACCGTCAGTACGATACCGGCCACCCCGGGCAGTGTCAGTGTCGCCTGCAGCATGGACAGCACGGCAATCAACAGGATCAGGTTGAACACCAGCGCGATATTGGCCACCAGGCCGAACACGCGGTAGTACACCAGCATAAACACCAGCACCAGCACGAAACCGATGATCACCGAGTTGAATCCCTGTTCGATATTCTGCTTGCCCAGGCTCGGACCGACGGTACGCTCCTCGACCGTGTACATCGGCGCCGCCAGCGATCCGGAGCGCAGCAGCAAGGCCAGGGTGTTGGCGGCATCCTGGGACTCCATGTTGTTGATCTCGAAATTCTTGTAGATCCGGGTCTGGATCACCGCATCGTTGATCACCACCTTGCGGGTCTTGTAACGCTTGACCGCCTGGCCGGTCTTCGGGTCCGTTTTGTGCTTGCTGTAGACCTCGACCGTATCGATAAAGACGATCGCGATGCGCTTGCCGACATGCGTGGACGAATATTCCGAGTTACGCTTGCCGCCCTTGTCATCCAGCGTGATATGCACCGCCGGGGTCGGGTTTTTGCCGCTGGAAAAACCGCCGACTGCGTTCTTGACATTCTCACCGGACCAGACGACTTCCTTCTTCAGCAGCAGCGGGCAGCCATTCCGATCGAAATACACCTCTTCGCCCGATGCCGGCACGACGTCTTTTGGATTCAGGCAGATCGCCTTGCCAGTCTTGCGGTCGATCGCGACCCCCTTGTCGTTGTCCGAGACCCCGTGCGCCTCGAGTATCGCCTGCTTGCCCATGATGGCTTTCAGCTTCGCCGGGTTCTGTACTCCAGGCAGCTGGATCACGATCCTGTCTTTGCCCTGGCGCCGGATCACAGGCTCCGACACCCCCGACTCGTCCGCCCTGCGGCGCAGGGTCTGGATGTTTTTTTCCAGCGCCGCGTCCTTTTCCTTTTCGATCGTCGCATTCCGCATCAACATCACGACATACTTGTTGTCGCCCTCGGTGCTGGCAAACACCCAGTGCGTCTTGTCCTTGGAGGCCGCGCCGTATTTCTTCTCCAGGTATTTCTTTGCACGCTCGAAATTCGACGGCTTGGTAAACTTGATTTTAAGCCCGTAGTACGCGGTCAGCTCCCTGGCCCGCGGTTCGGCCGCGCCGTAATCCGGTAACTTGCCGCTGTCGCCGGTCTTTTTCAGCTGCCGGACGATCTTTCTGACACCGCGGTTGCGGTATTTCTTACGCAGCAGCTCCAGGCGCACCCGGCGATGCAGCTGGTCGACCGACTTCTTCAGCGCGCTGTGCAGGTCCACCTCCATCACTGCATGCAAACCGCCCTGCAGGTCGAGTCCGAGATGCATCGGCTCGGCATTGATCTTCTGCATCCATGCCGGGGTGTCCGGCACCAGGTTCTGCGCAATCAGGTAATTCTCTGAATACTGTTCCTTGAACGCCGTCGTCGCCTTCAGCTGTGTCTCGGTGTCCTTGAAATAGAAAAACAAGCGCTTGCCCTTGACCTCTGAGCCGGTAAACGCGATCTTGCGGGTCTTCAGCAGGTCCGTCGCCTGCTTGCGAAAAGTCTCCGTCATCGGGTCTTCAAGGTTGGACTTGAGGATTACGGTCGGCTTTTTGCCGTAGAGATTGGGTAACGCATACAAGATGCCGACCACGATGATCACGGCGACCATCGCGTACTTCCAGGCGGGATATTCGTTGATCATTTGCGTCTTCTTTTCCTTCGCTCGGTTCGTTTTCTTGGCGCAGTCCGGGCTCCCCGGCTGCCTTTACTTGCTGCTGGTAATGTTCTTGATCGTATCTTTCGGCAGGATGGCGCTGACCGCGTTACGCTGCATGATGATTTCGACTCCGTTGCCTATTTCCAGGGTAATGAAATTGTCCTTGATGGACACGATTTTCCCCAGCATACCGCTGGCCGTCACGATCTCGGTCCCGACCTCGAGCGAGGCGACCAGTTCCTGGTGCTGTTTTGCGCGTTTGTTCTGCGGCCGGATCAGCATAAAATAAAAAACGGCGACCAGCAGCACCATCATCAGTGGAAAGGTATAAGGACTGGCCTGCGGTGCATTGCCGGCTGTTTTTGCTGCTTCGACTAAAAATTGAATCATTCTGTATTCCTGTCAGGTTCCGATTGTCTGTCATCGTTGAAACCAGGCGGCCCACCCGCCTGGTTCACGGCGTGCGTATTATTACACAGATCAGGTTGTAACTCATTCCCAAACGCACACCGGCGGTAGTGCATCGCCGTCTCTGCGGACCATGACCGCGGCCGTCACCGGGCCGCATCGGCCCGCGCGATCCGGCAGTGCCGGGCACAAACATATATTTTATCAACATTTCAATAGGTTATACTAACTAGCTCGACTCGTTATCAGTCTCTTCCTGGCGTATGCGAAAAAAATCGGCAGCAAACGCCTGCAGCGTCCCGGCTTCGATTGCACTTCGAATATTCTTCATAAGCTCTTGATAGTAAAAAAGGTTATGTATGGTATTTAACCGGGCGCCAAGGATCTCGTTGCACTTGTCCAGGTGCTTCAGGTAGGCGCGGCTGTAGTGCTGACAGGTATAACAGCCACAAGCCTCGTCCAGCGGCCTGGTGTCGTTCCGGTAACGGCTGTTACGAATACGCAGGACACCATCGCGCACGAAAAGATAACCGTTGCGTGCATGCCGGGTCGGCATCACACAATCGAACATATCGATACCGGCCAGGACCGATGCCACCAGGTCTTCCGGCGTGCCGACCCCCATCAGGTAGCGTGGGCTGTCCTGCGGCATGTCCGGCACCAGCGCCTCGAGCACCGCCTGCCTTTCCTCGGCCGGCTCGCCGACCGACAGGCCGCCGATCGCATAACCATCGAACCCTGTTGCCAGCAGTTCGTGTAACGACTGCCGGCGCAGGTCCGGGTACATGCCGCCCTGTACTATACCGAACAGTGCTGCCGGGTTGTCACCATGTGCCGCCCGGCAACGCTGTGCCCAGCGCAGCGACAACTGCATCGAGTCACGGGCCTGGTCATACGTCGCCGGGTACTCGGTACATTCGTCAAAGCACATCACGATATCGGCACCCAGCGCACGCTGCACCCGCATCGACTCCTCCGGCCCGAGAAACACCTTGTCACCGTCGACCGGCGAACGAAACTCGACACCCTGCTCGGTGATCCTGCGCAACTTGCCAAGGCTGAACACCTGGAAACCGCCCGAATCGGTCAGAATCGGGTACGGCCAGTGCATAAACTCATGCAGGTCACCGTGCGCACCGATCACCTCGACACCCGGACGCAGCATCAGGTGAAAGGTATTACCCAGCACGATTTCCGCGCCCAGTGCACGCAGCTCTTCCGGGGTCAGCCCCTTGACCGTCGCATAGGTCCCGACCGGCATAAAGGCCGGCGTATTGACCACACCACGTGGAAACACCAGCCTGCCACGGCGCGCGCGGCCATCCTGGCAAATCAATTCAAACTGCATTCAATCCAACTCTCCGGCGATAAACATCGCATCGCCATAACTGAAAAACCTGTAGCGCTGCGCCACCGCATGTTCATAGGCCGACAGTATAGGATGAATCCCGCCAAACGCACAGACCAGCATCAGCAACGTCGACTCCGGAAGATGAAAATTGGTCAGCAGCGCGTCGATCAGCCGGAACCGGTAACCCGGGTAGATAAAGATCCTGGTCTCGCCGGCGTTTTCGCCTGTCTGCGCAAACGACTCCAGCGCGCGGACCACGGTCGTGCCGACGGCGATCACCCGCCCGCCCCGGCCGCGCACCTCGGCGATCCGTGCGCTCACCTGCGGCGGTACCGTATAGACCTCCGGATGCATCACATGCCGACTGATGTCCTGTGTCCTGACCGGGGAGAAAGTGCCGCTGCCGACATGCAGGGTGATAAACGCCTTTTCGACCCCCATCGCTTCGATCCGGTCAAGCAGCGCATGGCTGAAGTGCAACCCGGCAGTCGGTGCGGCCACCGCGCCGGCTTCACGGGCGTAGACGGTCTGGTAGCGCTCGGCATCGAGACCGGTGTCTGTCCTTTTAATATAGGGGGGCAAGGGCATATGCCCATGCTCGCTAAACAACTGCATCAGCGGTTCGCCGTCCAACGCCTCGAGCACGAAAAACTGCTGTTGACGCGACACCACCTGCAGCCTCCCGCCGGCCGGTAAATGCAGCAGGCTGCCGGGCTTCGGGGCTTTGCTGGCGCGCAGCTGCGCCAGCATCCGCTGCTGCGTGAGCAAGCGTTCGAGCAGGATCTCAACCCGCCCACCGGTGCTTTTTTGCACATACAGGCGCGCCGGCACCACCTTGGTGTCGTTGAACACCAACAGGTCACCGGCACGCAGATAGTCCGTAAAACGTGCCATCTGGCTGTCGTGCACCCGGCCGGTGTGTCTGTCGACGCACAATAACCGGCTTTGCGCACGCTCCGGCAACGGCGCCTGCGCGATCAGTTCCTCTGGTAACAGGTAGGAAAAGGTGCTGCGGTCTGTTTCCTGTTTCATCGCCGCACTATCATACTTGTTGCTGAAATTTTATAAACATTTATAATGGCCAATTGCTGCGGTATTCAGCAATCGGTACGGCCTTAAGACGCGTGCGTTTTCGACGGCAGCGGGGTCTTGGCCGGGCTCTTGCGGCGGCAGCGCCGGGGTGGTGAAATTGGTAGACACGCGGGATTCAAAATCCCGTTCTGGCAACAGAGTGAGGGTTCAAGTCCCTCCCCCGGCACCAGGTATGCATTCGATTCAATCCATCGACTTCGCTGTGCCGGACAAGAGCCATGTCTTGCCCGGCATCGGTTGCTTGCTGAGTCGGCTTATACGATAGTCGTCGAATAACTCCCCTTGTTACCTCGATTGTCCTTCCAGAAAAAACTGACCTTGTCGCCGGAAGCCCCGCCATTGAAGGTGAAATGCAACAGCGGGTTCTTGGAGATCGCTGGTCCCCAGTAGGCGAGCAGTACGGTCTTGCCGTTGTGCCTGACCGCAAACTCCTGGATAAAGAAGGCCGGAATGACCTTGCCTGTCTTTTTGTCACGCCGGAAACCGGTCTCCATCGGGTGGGTGACGATCGTCTTGACGACGGTATCACCGTTTGCGCCGACCATTGCCTTGACCTTGTGCCGGACCTGGACTTTGAACTGCTGACTTCCGCTGTCCGGCTGCGTCTCGACACTGGATGTCTGCGTGGATTGTTTTTCACGTTTGTTTTTGTTCGGATTCTTGGTCATCTCGTTGCCTCCCGTTTCTATCCGCCACAGCCACCAATAGTGACCTTGATCATACGCTTGGTGGTAAACAGCTTGCCATTGGAACGCACCACGGCGACCACGTTAGAAGACTTGCCGACTTTGATCCGGGTGCGCACAAAAGGGTTGGCTCCTCTCAACAAAAAGGTACCGGTCAGCGGCGAATTGTTTTTCTCGACGAAAATGGAAATCGCGTCCACGTTCGGCAGGCTGGTCGACACGGTGACCCCGACCTCCGCGCCGTTCTCGGCGATTGGCGGCGCCTTCAGGGTCACCGAGGTATCGTCAGTCGTCATCGACGAGGTGCCGGCCAGTGTCTGCACGGCGTCTTCGATTCTTTTCGCCGAAAAAGCGGCTTTCGGCCAGGCCGCCATCACATGCTGCGGTGACAACAAGCCCGCACTCGCAGCGACAAGCAAGGTCCCTGCGCTCATCGTGCCTTTGAGCAGTGTTCTGCGTCTCATAAAAACCTCCATCAACAGTTGGTCAATAGTGAAAAAAACAGGATGCTCGACAACGCATCCGGAAAGGTCTTGATAAGCACGAAGAGTTGCTGCCAAACCCATCCCGTGTTTCAGGATTCGATTCCGGCACCAGCCCAGACAGTTGTAGTTATAGTTGGAAGGTCATTTGTTACAGGGACACCGTTGGACCGGTACGGTCCTCCCGGACCGGCTGTCCGCCAACGGTTCCTGTTCTGGCCTATAATATATTAAAACCGTTTAAATAAAAAACATTTTATTGTGACAGGCGGCTCGAGCCGGCCTTGATCAATATTCGACCACAGAAGGATTTGCCACACGTTATGCCAGGATCACGTTTTTCCGTTGAAGTACAACCAGTTATTCCATCACGCCTGAAAAGCCTCGAGGAACTGGCCAGCAACCTGTTCTACGCCTGGAACATCCGGGTCAGGCAGGTCTTTATCCAGCTCGACCCGGAGCTGTGGGAAAGCTGCGGCCACAACCCGAAGGTGTTTCTGCATCGTATCGCACAGCAGAAACTCGACCAGGCCGCATCGGACCGGCTGTTCATCGAGTCATTTCAGCGCGCGCTGTCGATCTTCGACAACTACCACCAAAAGACGATCGACCCGGAAATCAAACAGTACCTGGACCCGGAGCAGGACCTGGTCGCCTATTTCTGTGCCGAGTTCGGCCTGCACGAA
>JALUUZ010000208.1 GCA_027021095.1 Gammaproteobacteria bacterium | reverse complement strand
TCCCTTTTTCCTGCTCGGCAGTGTCTTTGCTGTCGGCGCAGTCGCGGTGTGGTTCTGGGTGCTGCGCTATCAAGCAAGCCTGCCCCACAGTGCGGTGCTGACTGACGTGCACTGGCACGCCCATGAGATGCTGTTTGGCTATGCACTTGGGGTGATCGCCGGCTTTCTGTTGACCGCCGAGCGTAACTGGACAGGAGTCGAGACGCTGCGGGGACTGCCATTACTGTTGCTCGTATTGCTTTGGCTTACAGCACGTATCATGCCTTTTATCGGACACACCCAGGCCATCGCCATGATGGCGGTCCTGGACCTGGCCTTCAACGTGTTTTTGTGCGTTGCGCTGCTGCATCCTATCGTCAAAGTCCGGCAGTGGAAACACATGGCTATCTGGACCAAGGTGTTGCTGCTTCTGGCCGCCAACCTGGTGTTCTACCTGGACGTCCTCGGCTATACCGGAACCGGGCGCAGCCTTGGCCTGTACACTGCCTTGTACTTGGTCGTTTCGTTGATCATGCTGATGGGCAGGCGCGTCATCCCCTTTTTTATCGAAAAGGGCGTAGGCTACGCGGTAAGCCTGCGTCACTACCGCTGGATGGATACCGGCAGCCTGCTGCTGATGCTGGTGTTCATCACCGTCGAGTTGTTTTATGTCATGCCGCTGGCCGCCGCCGTGACCGCAGCGGCCTTGGCACTGTTGCACGCCTGGCGCCTGCTGGGCTGGTATACGCATGGAATCTGGAACAAACCACTGCTCTGGGTGTTATACCTCGGTTACGCGTGGCTGATCATCGGCTTTGTACTCAAAGCATTGTCCTACCATGGACTGCCGCGCTGGCTCAGTGTCGATCCAACGCTCGCTGTCCATGCGTTTGCTTACGGCAGCATCGGCATGGTCACACTCGGCATGATGAGCCGCGTTGCGCTGGGACACACGGGAAGAGACGTATTCAACCCGCCAAAGATCCTGTCGTGGCTGTTTTTACTGTTACTAGCCGGCAGCCTCGTGCGTGTACTGCTGCCACTGTCTTTTCCTTCGGCTTATTTAACCTGGATCATGGTATCACAGTGGCTCTGGATCGCCGCTTTCAGCGGTTTTGCGCTGACCTATGCGCCGATGCTGATCAAGGGAAGAGCCGATGGGAAATCCGGCTGAACGGCGCTGAAAAAGACGGACTGGAAATGAACGTTCCAACTGCCCGCAGACCCTGTCGGACCAACCTAAAGCCGTACCTGGCCGCTGCCTGTGCGGCCGTGCTTGTCCTGGCCGTTCTCCTGTCGCTGTATTCCGGTATACTGCGCTTCAACTATCCCGACCGGAACGAGTACCCGGTGCGCGGCCTCGATGTGTCACACCACCAGAAACAGATCGACTGGAAAACAGTCAGTATGCAGGGGTTCAAATTCGTCTATATCAAGGCGACCGAAGGTGGTGATTTCAAAGACCCAAGATTCGCCGTCAACTGGCGCGAGGCCCGCGCACAGGGACTGGCAACCGGCGCCTACCATTTCTACACATTTTGCAGGCCCGGCAGGATCCAGGCAATGAATTTTATCGCCACCGTACCCTACAACACGGATTCACTGCCACCAGCCGTCGACCTCGAGTTCGGTGGTAACTGTTCCAGGCGGCCGGACGCCACCGCACTGCAAACACAACTAAAAATCTATCTTTCGATGCTGCGGGCACACTACAAGAAAACCCCAGTGATCTATGTCACCAAGGAAGCCTACAGGAAGTACGTACGAGGCAGGTACCGGTCTGTACCGATCTGGATACGGGATATTTATTTCGAGCCTGTGCTGCCGGACAAGCGCAGCTGGACCTTCTGGCAGTTTGCCAACCGCGGACGAGTGGCCGGGATCGGCACGCCGGTCGACCTGAATGTCTTCCGCGGGAACGCTGCGCAGCTGCTGAAATTGCGATGAGCGGCTGGTCCGCATTGCTCACCACCCTTCTACGGTGCGTACAACGTACCCTACATGGCGCAATGGCACGCCCTGGCCCCGTCTCACCACCATTCCTGGTAAAGCCTGTGCAAAGTCAGTACCGTGTGAAAGGTATGTCAGGCTTTGGCTTTTGTTGCTGAAACACGGCCCTTGATCTTTGACGTTCCGCCGCCATATTAAGGAGTTGCAATCTACTTGGTACGGGAATTGGTGTACAATAAGATCACGGCATCCGGTGCCTGACTATACAACTTTTTTACAGGGTTATAATGACCTCAAGGGTATGATTATGGAGCAATATCGTGGTACCACCATCCTTTCGGTGCGCCGTAACAACAAGGTGGTCATCGGCGGGGACGGCCAGGTGTCGCTGGGCAACGTGGTCATGAAAGGCAATGCCAGGAAGGTACGCAGGCTCTACCATGACAAGGTGATCGCCGGCTTTGCAGGCGGCACGGCCGATGCCTTTACACTGTTTGAACGCTTCGAGGCAAAACTGGAGAAACACAGCGGCAACCTGACCCGGGCAGCGGTCGAGCTGGCCAAGGACTGGCGCACCGACAAGATGCTGCGCCGGCTCGAGGCGTTGCTGGCGGTTGCCGACGCCGAGGCCTCGCTGATCATCTCCGGCAACGGCGATGTCATCGAGCCGGAAAACTGGCTGATGGCCATCGGTTCCGGCGGCTCCTATGCGCAGGCCGCCGCACGCGCGCTGCT
>JALUUZ010000207.1 GCA_027021095.1 Gammaproteobacteria bacterium | reverse complement strand
TAGTCGACACTATGTCGAGCACGCCGACAGAGCGAAAGCCAGCCAGGGCGTGCCATGGCGCCGTCGCAGTAGAAGGGTGGTGAGAAATGCGGGCTAGCGGCAAGGAAATACCGTGTATATGAAAGAATCGCCACGCGACACGATACGATTTGCCACGGTGTTGGGACATACGGCGCACCCCCGCCCCGTCGTGACGGTGTGTGCGAAGCACACCAAAGGATTTACACCAAGAAAATATCACACCCCAAAGTAGGGTGCGTTGTACGCACCAATGTACGGACAATGACGCGGCACAAAAGAATCGCGTGTAGAAGAACCACCACGCGACACGATTTGCCTTGGTGTTGGTGCACCGTCGCAGTAGAAGGGTGGTGAGTAATGCGAACCGGGTCAAAAGATCCGTGTGACTTTGTATCCCATCGACTCCAGCAGCCGCAGCACCCCCTGGCGGCCCGGCAGATGCAGCGCACCGATGGCGATAAAGGCATTGCCCTGGCGCAGATAAGGCTGCATCCGGTTGGCCATCACGTAATTGCGCCTGACGACCAGCGAGAACACAAAGTCATTGGTGATCTTGTCGTCCTGGGTCAACGGCGACTGGGTCATCAACCTTGCCATCGATGCCAGGTCGCCGTTGCTGTAATGCTGGATCAGTGCGTCGGTCTGCTGCTGTATCTTGTCGTAGTGATCGATGGTCAACTGCAACAGGCGCACCTGGTCGGCGAGCGGCATATTCGCAAACACGCTGATCTGCTCCTGCACCTCCTCCAGGCCGCACAGCTTTTTACGCTGCCGTGCCGCCTCTGCATAGAGCTTCATGTCCAGGCCGGCGCCCCGGCGCTCCTTTTCCGGGAGTGAAAACGTCATGGTCACCGCCCAGGGCTTGAACCGGTTCAGCTGTTCGGCGCTCAGGCCGCGCTTTCTGGCCACCTCGAGCACCTGCGTATAGAGCTTGTCGCCGATCTCGGACTTCAAGGTCTTGCCACCGGAATAGAGCATCACCTTGGTGATACTGAACACGGTAAAGAAATCCAGTTTCAGCTCGGTACACAGCGCCTCGGCCTGATCGAGCTGTTTTTTGATCCGCGGGATCACCTGCAGCACCCGCTGGTCACCGGAATGCGCAGTCCCGAGCAGGTAGCTCGGCCTGAATCCCGGCCGCTCCAGTTTCCAGAACAATCCGCGCTTGTACTTGGTCGGCACGATCGCCTTGATGACGTCACCCGCCGGACGGCTGGGGACCTGCAGCAGGCGGACCTGTTCCGGCGCCGGCTTCGGACGCGGTTTCGCATCACCGGCCGCTGTGTCCGCCTTGGTGGTCTGCACGGTCTTAGCCGGCGCCGGTGTGACCTGGCTGCCGACAGGTGCGCGTTGACTCGTAACGTACCAGAACGCGACACCGCCCAGGCCCAACAGCACGGCAAAGACCAGCCAGGCGCCGGCACGCCCTGTTTCAGACTTCATGATTGACTGTATTCCTCACGGCTGCACTCTACACGATTCGATTTTTCCGCCTGAATTGGTTATGCTCACAGGCATGAGCGAGTGTAACACAACCCGGCCTATTGCCAATCGTTTTCGCGGATTCCTGCCCGTGGTGGTCGATGTCGAAACCGGCGGCTTCGACGCAAAGAAAGACGCGCTGCTGGAGATCGCCGCGGTACTGCTGGCGATGAACGAACAAGGCAGGCTCTACGTGGCCGAAACCCTGAATGAACATGTCGAGCCGTTCGAAGGCGCAAACCTCGATCCTGAAGCACTGGCGTTCAACGGCATCGTCCCGCACCACCCGTTCCGGATGGCGGTCAGCGAACACCAGGCGCTGACCAACCTGTTTGCGCCGATCCGCAAGGCGGTCAAAGCCAATCAATGTACCCGCGCCATCCTGGTCGGACACAATGCCTTTTTCGATCTGAATTTCCTGAACCAGGCGGTCAAGCGCACCGGGATCAAGCGCAACCCGTTCCACCCCTTCAGTAATTTCGATACGGTCTCACTCGCCGGGCTGGTCTACGGGCAGACGGTCTTGGCGCGCGCGGTTCAGGCGGCCGGGCTGGAATGGGACAACAACGAAGCCCATTCGGCGATCTATGACGCCGAACGGACTGCACAACTGTTCTGCACGATCGTCAACACCTGGGAACAGCTGCAGCCACCAGCGCCCGATCCGTGCTGACGACCGGCAGCGGCGCGCCGGTTCAGTCTGCAGCCTTGGCGCTGACTGCATCTTCCAGCATTTTTTTCAGTTCACCCTTTTCAAACAGCTCGAGCGTGATATCGCAACCACCGATCAGTTCGCCGTTGACATACACCTGCGGGAAGGTCGGCCAGTCCGCGAACCGCGGCAGGTTTTCGAAGATCTCCGGGTCCGCGAGCACGTTCACATAGGCAAACTTGACACCACATTGTTTGAGCGCCTCTGCCGTACGGCTCGAAAACCCGCATTGCGGCAGGCTGGGCGTCCCTTTCATATAAATGATGACCGGGTTCTCGCTCACCTGCTGCTTGATTCTTTCCATTACATCCATTAGTTTTCACCTTTTTTTGCGCAAATAAACTGTTACTGATATACGGGCTAGTTTACTGATTTCAAGGCAGGATAAATACAAGCAAACTGTAAGGTATATGCCGCCCGGCGGCGCACAGTGATGCGATCTGTCGTGGTG
>JALUUZ010000206.1 GCA_027021095.1 Gammaproteobacteria bacterium | reverse complement strand
CGGCGTCAGGCGGTCGAAGATATACCACTCATCGAACTGGTTGTTCGGCAGCTCACTCGCCTGGCTGATCACCGGACTCAATGCAATATCGTTGATCTGCTGCCAACCCGCCTTGATTTCTTCGGAACGCAACCGGTAACGCTCACCTTCATAGGAAGCAATGGCAACGTATTTCCCGACCACGAGTTCAGGTACCGCATCGATCAATGCAGTCAAAAAATTATTGGTGACCTGGAACCAGATATAAACACCGTGCTTCCCTTTTTTAATCATGATGCGCCCTTTATTATTCCGATTGTTATCCCGAGTTTCTGATTATAGTGATCCCTGATTATCCTGATGCAGTGCCGGTCTATACCGGCAACTCCGCTCCGACATATTTATTATACACAAGCCAGCCGAAATACAAGGCCGCCAGCGAAAAGGTTTATATTGACTGCGGTTTTACGACACGGCTTTACGGCAAAACCCCGGAGTGACTCCCGGCCCGAGGCCCGGCCCGTCCAATAACGCGGTAATAAACCGGGTTTTGCCCACCGGCACAGGCAGTCTAAGGCGCTGTTCGCAAAAGACTTGTGTTTTCCCTGACAAAAAAAGCGCCTACTGCGGCACCGGAATTGACTTTACAAGTAAAGAATATGTATGATTTCCCGAGATTTTTACAAAAAGCTGGAACCAGGCTAAATATTTTTCAAGCTGAATCCGCTATCATTGATCAGTATGAGTATACTAAATATTATAAAACCTGCTCTGATTACCGGTATTGCATCGCTGCTGCTGGCCTCCTGTTCCGACCGCGCCGACACCGCGCTGGAAAGGGTCCGCCAGGACGGCTACCTGGTCGTGGTCACCAGGCAGTCGCCCACCACCTACTACCAGGGACCGTATGGCGAAATGGGGCTGGAACATGAGCTGACCAGCCGCTTTGCACGCTCGCTCGGCGTGCGCCTGAAATACATCATCCCCGAAAGTCACGAAGATATCTTCAAGCTGGTCAAAGACGGCAAGGCACACCTTGCCGCGGCCGGCCTGTCTGTCACCGAGGCAGCGAAAAGGCATGTACGCTTCGGCCCGGTCTACCAGAAGATCACCCAGCAGTTGATTTACCGCCTCGGCGCCAAGCGTCCGCGCAGCATCAAGGACCTGTACAACAAAAAAATACGTATCAAGGCAGGCAGCGCACACTCGGTACGGCTGCACCAGCTGAAAAAGAAATACCCCCGGCTCGCCTGGGAAGAGTCGACCGAAAACGAGACCGAAGAACTGATGGACATGGTGTGGCGCAAGAAACTCGACTACACCATTGCCGACTCCAACGAAGTGGCGACGATCCAGCGCTACTACCCGGAACTGCGAGTCGCCTTCGACCTGGCCGACAAGGACGAACAGGGCAAGCCGATCAGCCAGAAAGTCGCCTGGGCGTTTCGCCGCGACAACGACAACTCATTGTACGACGAGGCGGTCAGGTTTTTTCTGCGGTTGAAGAAAACCGGCGAACTCGAACAGCTGCGTGAACGCTACTACGGGCATATCGACCGGTTCAACTACTACCAGATCACCACCTACAAGAAACGCATCAAGGAACGCCTGCCGCAGTTCCGTTCCATTTTTCAGAAAGAGGCCAAACGCAACAACCTGGACTGGCGCCTGCTGGCTGCGATCGGCTACCAGGAGTCCCACTGGAACCCGTATGCCAAGTCACCGACCGGCGTACGCGGCCTGATGATGCTGACACTCAGTACCGCCAAGCGGGTACGGATCCGCGACCGCCGCAACCCGATCCAGAGCATCATCGGCGGCGCACGCTACTTTCGTATGATCAAGGACAAGATCGACATCCAGGTCACCGACCCGGACCGCACCTGGTTCGCACTGGCCGCCTACAATGTCGGCATCGGGCACCTGCAGGACGCGCAGCAGATCACCCGCAAGCTTGGCAAAGACCCTTACAAATGGATCGACGTCAGAAAGGCACTGCCCCTGCTGACCAAGGCCAAGTGGCATAAAAACACCCGTTACGGCTATGCACGCGGGTACGAACCGGTCGCCTATGTACGCAACATCCGGCGCTTCTACGACCTGCTGGTGCGTGAAGACGACAAACAGTACAACCTGTTCAACACGCTGAAAAACACCAAGAAAGACAGCGGCAAGACCCGCAGCATTCCACCGACACCGATCCCGGAACTGCCGGTCGTCAAAGCCAGAACAACGACCAAGGCCGCCTCCAACAGGTTGGCCGCGCGCAAACCGCGCAAGCCCAAGACACAGACACGCCGGAACCGCCGCAAACCAGCGCCGGCCAGGACACCGCCGCGCACGAAGAAACCACTCAAGAAACCGGTCAACACCCAGGCAAAAAAATAGTAGCGAAGGAAACATCGTGTATGGAAGGATGACCACATAACGCGATTTGTTTTGCCTTGCCGTAGAGACATGTAACACACCCCGCCCCATCATGAGGGTATGCGAAGCATACCAAAGGATTTACACCAAGGAAGTAGCACGCGCCAAAGTAGGGTGCGTTGTACGCACCACACACCGTACACACCAATGTATCAACAATGACACGGCAAAGAAATATCGTGTAGTAGGGAATGACCGCATGATACGATTCGATTTATCGTGGCGTTAGTGCGTACGACGCACCCTACCTCGTCTCCCCACGGGGCTT
>JALUUZ010000205.1 GCA_027021095.1 Gammaproteobacteria bacterium | reverse complement strand
CGGAGGTTTCCATGTTGACCTTCATCGTCGCCTCGGCCTGGGCCTGGGCAAAGTCGACGACCGATGCGCCGGCATCGGCGCCGGTGGCCGAAGTGCGCAACGCACGACGAGTCAGGTTGACCATCATGTTCTGGCGCACGAGATCGGCTGCTGACTTCGAGATCCCCATGACCACTGCGTAGGACGTCGGCAGATCGGCCATCAGCCTGGCCGCGGCCGATGTCCTGTTCTGCTGCCGGTGATAGAACTGCGCGCCGTAGACCTGCCCGGCGTTACGCAGCTCCTGTTTCCACAGCCGGGTCAGCACCTGCGCCGCCTGGGCACAGCTGAAGAACCGGCGCACCGGCGGCTGCAGGCTGGTCAGCACCTTGAAACCGCGGATCTGTGACGGCCTGTCGGTGATGAATCGCCAGATATCTTTGCTGTTGACCAGGTCCTTCCAGGTATAGCGCCCAAGCAGGATATCGTAGAACACACAGTTGCGCATGTACTTTTCGATACTGCCTGCGAAGTTCTCGTCAGTAATCACCCACTGGGTCGACGCCTCGATCAGGTAGGTGTTGAACAGCATGCCCTTGCTGCTGTACCTACCCGAATCAGGTACGCTGAAACCGGCTTCGGTCGCACGGGTCAACCAGTCGCCGATCTTGCTCGCAGCGCTGCCGAACAACGCCAGCCCCCATGGCACATTGGCTACGGCCTTGCCACTGTAGGCCGGCACCACGCGGTCGACGATCACCACGTTGGCCTTGGGCACGAACAGAATCCCGTAGACCGCGAGGTAAAAAAGCAAATATAGATAGTTGGGACCGCGGCGGCTGAACGCACCCTCTATCAGTGCCCAGAGCAGGCCGGCGACTCCTGCGATCTTGATCAGCGTCAGGTAGGCCGGACCGGCAAGCAATGCCGCAACCGCGTTGAATACATACCACAAGGACTCACCGCCGCCGTAAGTATAGATTTCATACGCCATTGCCGGTACGGCCTCAGTAGCGCCTGAGGCTGCGGGTAAAACGCAGGCTGCCGGCCAGCCCCGGCGACAGGCTGCTGATCACCGCCCGCTCGAGCAGCTGTACTTCCTGGACCAGCTGAATATTGTCGATAATATACTTGCGCCGCCTGGCCATCACCTGCATCAGCCTGCTCTCTGCCTCACCCAGCAACTTGCGGTACTTGTTCATCACTGTCTCCTGGATCTGGTAGTAGCCACTGGCTGCCTTCAACTGGTTGACCACCCCTTGCAGATAGGCCCGCAGGTAATCCATCGCAATCAGTTCTGCATACTTGTCGACAGCCACGTAGGCCGACCCTTCGTTGTAAGCAAGATGTACGGTCAGCAGTTTCAGTACCGGGATACTGGTCTGTGACAACAGCGCTTTTTCCTGGCGTGTCAGCGCCGCGCCGCCGCGGTCATTTTTGAGTTTTTTGACGATATTGAGCAGGCTCTGGCGCACGCGGTACTTGATACTCTGCTGCTCACTGATCTGCAACGGCTGCCTGGCCAGGAACAGGCACTTGTCCGGCAGGGAACCTCCGATCTCCTGGCAGGTATAGATCTGCAAGGCCGGCATCTTCTTCCGGCCATTGTTACCCGTGTTCAACTGCGTTCCATACAAGATCGCATTGACCAGGTGATGGTCTGCCTTCGGTGGCGGGGCCAGCGTGATTTTGCTGCTGGTCGCACTGACCGCCTTGGCGATCCAGGCACTGTTGGCACAGGCGGCCGCGGTCTGGCCGGTACTGCAAGGTGGCCGTATGATGATCGTACCGCTGAGTGTCATCATAAAATATCCCAGCTGCTTGTCAGTGCTGGTATCGGCCATGGTCTTGATCACTTCCCAGGCGATATTGGTGCTGGGTTGAAACGACCTTGCCGACGCCGGATCACTCGGGTTGCTGCTGAGCTTGTTCCACAGCGCCATCGCATTGAATCCGCGTTTGCAGTTTTTCTTGCCCTCGGCGTAGTCTTGAGAGGTGCCCTCGACGGCTGAGCGCCCGCTGCAGGCTTCCGTATCCGCCTTACGTTTGCGCTCTGACAGGGACAGGCTTTTACCGATAGTCATCGCGACATTGCAGGAGTCGATCTGCATCTTGTTCAGGAAATTCGCCATTTTCTGCAATTGACCGATGATCGTCTTGCACATCGGGCACAAGGTGTCGAGCGACAGGTAGAACGCGTAGCTCAACGCATTGGCGCCGATATTCTTTGCCATTGCGATCAACTGGTCGGAGTTGATCATTGAAAAAGACCCCATAAAGATGTCGATGCCGTTACAGCCGACGTTGATACTTGGCGGGGTGACGCTGAAGAACCGCTGGTTACGCGCGGCGGAACGCAGGTACAGCGACCCGCCGGTATAGTGACCCGCCTGCTGCCCCTGGTAGACACTCGGCGCCGTGTAATTGGAATAGCCCTTGGTCAACCGGTTGTAACTTTTCTGCAGGTCACTCAACACGTCCGCGTCGGCGCTGCCGGCGCGGATGAGCAGCAAACCCAATACGACAAGTACTTTCGTCATGATCAGAACTCCTGGCCTGGCCTGGTTCGAGTCAGAATATAGACACGCTCCTGCAGCTGGCGGTAGCCGAGCATCCCGTTGGTCACGGTAATCACCTTGTTGGTGCGTAAGTGCACCAGGTAGACACTGGGCACTGTCGTGACCCCAAGGCGGCGCGCCAGTGCCAGGTC
>JALUUZ010000204.1 GCA_027021095.1 Gammaproteobacteria bacterium | reverse complement strand
TCGAAGCCAGCGCCAGGTTGCGTGAGCGCGGGATCCTGATCACCGCGATCCGGCCGCCGACCGTACCGCTGCACAGCGCACGGTTGCGTATTACGCTCAGTGCGGCGCACAGCGAGCAACAAGTAGACTATCTGCTCGAATGCCTGGCGCAGGTGTTTGCTGCAGGGCAGGGCTGAAACGGATGCAGCTGCATGTCACGCGTGCCGGAAAGGGCCAGCCGGTCGTCTTCATTCACGGCTGGGGGATGCACTCTGCGGTCTGGGCCGAGGCCGCCGACCGGGTTTCACAGTATGCTTGCGCGGTGTTGGTCGATCTGCCTGGTTTCGGTGGTTCTCCCTACCAGCGGGACTACTCGTTGCAGGAACTCGGGGACCAGTTGCTGCAACTGGCCGGCGAAGAGGCGATCTGGGTCGGCTGGTCGCTTGGGGGGCTGCTGGCCTTGTCGATCGCTCTCGAGCGGCCGCAGTCGGTGAAGAAATGTCTCTGTGTCGCGGCATCACCCTGCTTCGTCCAGCGTGAAAACTGGCATCATGGCATGCGTGAGGAGCTGCTGGCACAGTTTTCCAGCCAGTTGGCACAGGACTATTTACTTACCATGAAGCGCTTTTTCAGCCTGCAGACCCGGGGCGGTACGGATGCACTGGTGCTGAACAGGAAAATACGCCGGCTGTTCGTCAGTGCCGGGCCACCTGACCGGCGTGCCTTGGCGCACGGATTGAAACTGCTGCAACAGACGGATTTACGGGACCGGTTGGACAGGCTGGCATGCCCGTTACTGCTGCTGTTGGGGGAGAATGACCGGATCGTCGATCCGGCCTGCCTGCAGGATCTGCCGCGACACCCCAGGGTCGAATCGCAGGTGATCGCCGGGGCGGCACATGTACCGTTTTTGTCGCATGCTTCACAGTTTTATGCAATCTTGAAAAAGTTCGTGTTGACCGATGAGTGACTCGCCGATAAAAAAAACGTACCTGCTGGATAAACGTCGTGTGCGCCGCAATTTTGACTGTGCAGCGCAGCGCTATGACCAGTATGCCGTGTTACAGAGAGAAATAAGCCAACGCCTGGTCGAGCGGTTCGACTATATCAAAATCGATCCACGGCAGATTCTCGATATCGGCTGTGGTACGGGTGGCCTGAGCGTGCAGTTGCTGAAAAAATTCGGTCATGCGCAGCTCGTCGGCATGGATTTTTCATTGCAGATGGCCAAAATGTTCCGCCACAAGATTCCGTGGAGAAGAAAACTGCGGAAAAATGTTTATACTGTATGCGCGGACGCTGAAGAACTGGTGTTTCCGGCACAGCGTTTCGACTTGGTGGTGTCAAACCTGACACTGCAGTGGTGCAACGATGTCGACCGCGTGTTTGCCGAGGTAAAGAGAGTACTGCGGCCTGGCGGGTTGTTTATGTTTACCACCTTTGGGCCGGACTCGCTGAAGGAGCTCAGAGACTGCTGGAGCAGGGTGGATAAAGCGACGCATGTCAGTGCGTTCTATGATATGCATGACCTGGGAGACGCGCTGGCGAGAAACGGTTTTGCAGACCCGGTGATGGACGTGGAACATGTGGTCATGACCTATCCCGATCTGAAAAAACTGGTGACGGACCTGCGAATGATCGGTGCGTCGAATGCCACGCAGGGGCGCCGCCGCGGCCTGACCGCAAAAAGTGCCTGGCGGCAACTCGAAGCCTGTTACGAGGTCTATCGCCGGCAGGGCCTGTTGCCTGCCAGCTATGAAGTTGTGTTTGGTCACGCCTGGTGTTCCCCGCCGGGGTAGAAACCGTGGGTAGAAGAGGCCAGGGCTGAAGGAGGTCGAAGTGAGTAAAGGTTTTTTTGTTACAGGCACGGATACCGGTGTGGGCAAGACGGAGATTACGCTGGCGCTGATGAGCCTGTTGCAGGAAAAGGGTTACCGGGTCAATGCGATGAAGCCGATCGCTGCCGGCGGTACCGAGATCGATGGCCGGCTGGTCAATGAGGACGCGCGGCGGCTGCAACAGCAGGCTTCCGCAGAAGTCGACTATGCACGGGTCAATCCTTATGTATTCAAACCTGCGATCGCGCCCAGTATCGCCGCGCAGACTGCCGGCGTGGAGATAGAGATCAACCGTATCCGCGAGGAGTTCGGCCGGGTCTGTTCCAACGCCGACTACACGTTGGTAGAGGGCATCGGCGGCTGGCAGGTCCCGGTCAACAGGCATCAGACGATGGTCGATATCGTCAAGCTGCTCAATATCCCGGTGATCCTGGTGGTCGGTTTCCGGCTGGGTTGCCTGAATCATGCGCTGCTGACCTACCAGTCGATCAAGGCGGCACGGATGCAGTGTGTCGCCTGGGTCGCCAACACCATCGACCCGAAGCTTGAATGTATCCAGGAAAACTACCTGACCCTGATCGACCGGCTGGATTGCCCCTGTATCGGCGCGGTGCCTTACCTGAACAGTCCATCGACTGCTGAGATCGCCAAGCTGCTGCATTTGCAGCAGCTGGTGTGAAGGCCTGCGCAGTACACCAAGGAATACCACGCTCCAAAATAGGGTGTGTCGTATGCACCACTCCCTGTGTGATTTACTTTGACAGGTCGTGATTCTGCCAACCCCCGGCTGAATGCTCCCGCGGTCCGCAAGCTTTTTTCTGCGCCGCCTCTGGGTCAGCCCGCCTTTCTCACCACCCTTCTACTGCGACGGCCCAATGGCACGCCCT
>JALUUZ010000203.1 GCA_027021095.1 Gammaproteobacteria bacterium | reverse complement strand
GCCTCTGTCTCAGGGTGGAACCGACTTCTGGAACAATGTCGTGACCGCGTGCAAACGCTGTAACAATCACAAGGCCGGCCATACACCGGAACAGGCAGGGATGCAGCTGCTGGCCATCCCGTTTACCCCGACCCATGCCGAGTATATCTACCTGCAGGGCAAACGGGTACTGGCTGACCAGATGGAGTTTCTGCTTTCACATTTTCCACGTACCAGCCCGCTGCACCAACGGGTATCGAAACTGGTCAACTGAAACCACCACGGCACGACACCGCGCGCTGATGGAACCCTGGGATTCAATAGCAGATTCTATCGCCGAAGCCAACGCCAGGCCTTTCGTCATACGAGACAAACAAACCGTCAGCGGCGGATGCATCAACAAAGCCTACAAGGTGTCCGGCGGGAAAGACTGTTACTTCGTCAAGCTGAATCACGTGAAACTGCTGCCGATGTTCGAGGCGGAAGCCAAAGGCCTGGAAGCGATCCTCGCGACCCGGACCGTACGCGCTCCGAAGCCGATCGTTACCGGCGCCTGCGCCGATACCGCGTTCCTCGTGCTGGAGTATATCCCAATGCGTTCTACACAAAACCAGGCGTTACTGGGGCAGCAACTGGCACAGATGCATCGCGCGACCGCTGCCAGTTTCGGTTGGGAAGTCGACAACACGATTGGCTCCACCCCGCAACCCAACACCCGTTGCGACGACTGGGTCGAGTTCTGGAGTCAACGACGGCTCGGCTTCCAGTTACACCTGGCAGCACGAAAAGGAGCCGGCGCCAGGCTGCAACAGGACGGCGAACGGCTGCTGCATAGACTGCCTGTCTTTTTCAGCAGCTATCGACCCGCCGCGTCGCTGCTGCATGGCGATCTATGGGGTGGAAACCATGCCGCGGATCCGCATCGGCAACCTGTCATCTATGATCCGGCCACCTATTACGGTGACCGCGAAACTGATATCGCGATGACCGAACTGTTCGGTGGATTCAGCAAAGAATTCTATTCAGCCTACAACAACGTGTGGCCACTGGATCCCGGTTATGCCGTACGCCGTACCCTGTACAACCTCTACCATATTCTCAATCACTATAACCTGTTCGGCGGCGGCTACCTGTCCCAGGCTCAATCCATGATCGAGCAGCTTTTGTCAGAAAGCTAGCGTGGGATTTCATCCCACATCAATTCGTCTACCTCCCGGTGTTACGCCTGTCCTGCTTGCGCCGGTCCAACCCGTTCCAGGGCACACCATGCCAGAGCCGTGCACGCCTGTCATTGGTATGCTGTCTTTCCCGGTAAACACGCACATTGAGAATATGTCCACGCAGCTCCGTATTGTTCAAACGCTCGATCAGCTCCAAGGCCACCTGGTCCGGTTCGATCGCCGCCTGGCCGTAACATTTGACCGTACCGTCCCGCAGGGTCTTGCGAAAGATCCGGTAACGCGGCTTGATGCCGGAATTACCCAGTAGTTTTCGCAAATCGATTGCCGAGGTATCAAGTGGCAGGTTGCCGATAAAAATTTCCATATTGATACTTCCTTTTGGTTACCATTTACTTATACACAACGACATCCCGTCATCCATACTCCAGAAAACCGCCGGCCTCTGTCCCCAAACCGGTCGCTTGTACACTTGCCGGCAGACCGCATTGGCGGCTGCAGCCCGTTCAACGCTTGTCTTAACGGCAAGTATAGTCCAGAGTATACACAATCCATAACCGGAGGCGCGCACTACCGTTTTACCGTCCGCTGCAAACAATGATCTCCGTAGCCTTTCACACTCAGGATGTAACCCTGTACCCACGACTGCGGCGGCTCGCCGAGCAGTGGCGGCTTCCCTTCCTGCAAGCATCCGCCGACACCGATGCGCTGCCATTCCTGCTGCTTGCAACGCCCTGCGCCCGTCCTCCGGGGTACCGGCTTAGTCTGTGTGCCCACGACGATTGCGACGCTTCACGAATCAGCATCGATTTCGATTCGGCCAAACTGCTGTACCGGGTCTTGCATGGCGGCGGTAGAAGACAGGCCCTGGCAAAGGCGCTGGGAATAGGTTCGGCAGCGAGCCTGCGGCTGCTCGACCTGACCGCCGGGCTGGGACAAGATGCGTTTGTGGCGGCAGCCCTTGGTTGCCAGGTCACGATGGTGGAACGCCATCCAGCGATCGCAGCGCTGCTCGACAACGCGCTTGCGCGGGCCAGGCATACAGCGCAAGACCGGCACGGCAAGACCCGCGAGGCCGTTGACAGGATGAAGCTGGTGCATGCCGATGCGATAGAATATTTTTCCAGGCCAAGCGTACAGACTGCCGTCGATACCGTCTACCTCGACCCGATGTATCCGGCACACAGCAAGTCTGCGAAAGTCAAAAAAGGCATGGCGTTGCTGCAACGTGTGCTGGCTGCCGACCCCGATAACAGCCGTGAACTGCTGCGACATGCACTGCAAAGCGGGATAAAGCGCATCGTACTCAAACGCCCGAAAAACGCGCCGGTCATAGGCAGCCCGGTCGGCCAGGTTCGCTCCAAGGCCACGCGTTTCGATCTCTATACCGGCACTGGATGATTCCTGCAGGCGATAAAAAACCGGGTGGCCGCAACGGCCACCCGGTTCTGTCCAGTACTCGTTTATAAAAACCGGATTAAGGTTTTACGTACAAGTATCCTTTCTGCTGCAGGTAAGCAACCTCAGCAACACCTGACGGGACAACTTT
>JALUUZ010000202.1 GCA_027021095.1 Gammaproteobacteria bacterium | reverse complement strand
TAGCTGCCGCAGACTTGCAATACAGAATAACCCCACGGATCGCCTCGGTACTCTTATTGTAATAGCCGTCAGTATGCCAGCTCAGGCCCCGTGTCGAATACGGGATATAGGTTTCGTGCAGTGCGCTGTGCTGATGAACGGAAATGGAGGACACCCCCTCGGCGTCGGCACACAGGTTACGGTCCAGGTGCTTCAGGCCAAGTTGCCGGCCCATCGCCTTGAGCAGGGACTTGTCCATGTTTTTCGCTGCATTGTCAAACAAAACAAAACCATAGGCCGAGCAGGCCCGGTTGATCCGCTCTATTTCCGCCGCCGACAAACAGGCAGGGTCTTCGATCACGAGCCGCAGCCTGTCCTGCGACACCGGGTAGGCGGCAAGCTTACTGTCACGCCAGCGTGCATAGGCTTTTGGATCAGCGAGATAATCCGGCTGAGTGTCCTGGGTCAGTAAAATGTTTGCCTGGTGCGCATGCGCCATCGGTCGAATCACCCCTGGTTCGTCTGGATTCAGTCCGCGGTCAATAGTTTCGGTCAATCCGGCTGCCCTTCGAGCTGCTGATTCCCGCTCATTGTTTATACCAATATTTTCGGGAATCTGTGTTAAAATACCGCCGCTGGGTCACAGGGGTAGGCTAACGGGTTGAGTAGTTAGAGAAATATCTCTTTTGAGATATAAGTGATTACTAATACACCCCATCAGCAGGATTCTTTTAATTTATGGCTTATTACTAAAATTCTATAATTTTATAAATTTTGGTATATAGCCATATAAATTTTTTGTATTGGTGGATTGAAGTCTAGTTAACGAATTGATTTTTTTAATTTTGTCTGTACCAGCACAAGACGAGTCTAAGGAGTACACCTATGGTCAAGAAATATGAAACACCCATGTTGGATCAGCTGGAAACCGGCCAATGGCCCAGCTTTATTTCCGGCATCAGAAAACTGGCAAACGAACATTCGAGTGAGCGGATTCAGGCGATGAATCACTCGTTGCTGGGACAGTTGGAGCACTCTTACGAAACACGCAAAGGCTACTGGAAAGGCGGTACTGTTTCAGTCTTTGGTTATGGGGGCGGCATCATCCCGCGCTTTTCCGAAGTCGGGCATGCGTTCGAGGCTTCCAAAGAGTTTCATACCCTGCGTGTCCAGCCTCCTGCAGGCAACCACTATACTACTGATATATTGCGTCAGCTTGCAGACAGCTGGGAAAAATACGGTTCCGGGCTGGTGACCTTCCACGGGCAGACCGGAAACATCATGTTTATCGGCACCACGACCGAAAACACACAGCACTTTTTCGACGAAATCAACGAATACGGTTTTGACCTTGGCGGCGCCGGTCCTTGCGTGCGTACCGCGATGTCCTGTATCGGCGGAACACGCTGTGAGCAGTCCTGTGCCAATGAACACAAACTGCACAGAATGCTGGTCAACAATTTTACCGACGATGTACACCGTCCCGCCCTGCCTTACAAGTTCAAGTTCAAGATTTCCGGATGCCCCAATGACTGCCAGAACGCCATCGAGCGTTCCGATTTTGCGGTCATCGGCACCTGGCGCGACGACATCAAGATCAAGCAGGAAGAAGTCAAGGCATTCGTCGAAGAGAAAGGCCGCCAGTATGTGATCGACAATGTCATCGCACGTTGTCCGACCAACTGCATGTCCTTGAAAGACGACAACACACTGGATATTCACAACGACGACTGTGTACGCTGCATGCACTGCCTGAACGTGATGAACAAGGCCCTGTCTCCTGGTGACGACAAAGGGGTAACCCTGCTGATCGGTGGTAAGCGTACGCTGAAGATCGGTGACCTGATGGGAACGGTCATCGTGCCGTTCATGAAAATGGAAACCGACGAAGACTACGAGCGTATCGTCGAAATCGCCGAAGAAACCATCGACTTCTTCGCCGAGAACGCACTGGAACATGAACGTACCGGTGAAATGATCGAACGTATCGGCCTGGTGAACTTTCTCGAAGGAATCGGCATCGAGGTGGATCCGAACATGGTCGCACATCCACGCGAAAGCTCCTATGTCCGGATGGACCAATGGGACGAAGAAGCGGAAAAATGGAACAAGCGTCAAGCTGAATCTGCGGCATAGACCAACAGGTGTGTTTTATTTATGGGGTGCAGTCTTATGACACACCCCATATTTATGAAAGTTAAGATTTTCTATTTGGAGGAATAAATGGCTGAAGCAAAAGCAACCCCTCGTTCGCCGATTGAATCCGGCTGTCCCGATGGGCTTCAATATGTGCACCCGGTGATGTTGAAAAACTTCGGTGACTGGGACTACCACTACCGTCCACGTCCCGGTGTGCTGTGCCATGTCGCCAACAGCGGTGATAAAATCTGGACTGTCCGTGCCGGCACACAGCGTATCCTGGACCTGTTTACACTGCGCAAACTGTGCGACATCGGCGACCAGTATGCGGACGGGCATATCCATTTTACGATCCGCAGCAATATCGAGTTCATGGTCGCAGACGAAGCCAAGGTCGATCCGCTGATCGAAGCACTGGAAAAAGAAGGGTTCGTCGTTGGCGGTACCGGCCCGTCGGTCACGATGATTTCGCACACCCAGGGCTGGCTGCACTGTGACATTCCAGGCACCGATGCGTCGGGCGTCGTCAAGTCGATGATGGATGAGCTGATCGACGAATTCAAGGCGGAAAACATGCCGAACCGTGTGCATATCACCCC
>JALUUZ010000201.1 GCA_027021095.1 Gammaproteobacteria bacterium | reverse complement strand
GTGGAATACTGTTATCAGAATCCCGTATATAAGTAGTGCTCCAACGGCGGCCAGCCAATGAAACATTCCACCGAACAAGACCGCTATAATAGCAAAACCAGCACTGACTACCATTAAAAAATATTCAAAAACCACTGTTTTCCTGTGTGACCAGCCACGGCGCACCAGTTGCTGGTAGTAGTGACTGCGATGCGGATGCCAGATCTTATGGCCCTGAAACACCCGTTTGAGCAGCGTGACCGTCGCGTCGACGACAAACGGTGAAAAAATCACTACCGATATCCAGAGTGGAAACAGCCCGTCGCGGTCCGCCCAAAGCGCGAACACGGCCATAGTATAACCCAGTGGAACGGAGCCGGAGTCACCCATGAACAACCTTGCCGGCGGAAAATTGAACCACAGAAACCCGGCCGCGGCGCCACTCACCGTCAGCGACATCAGTGCAAACGCTTCCGCTCCCTTGATGAGACCAAGTACGGCATAGGTCAAAAACCCGAAAAAGGTCATTCCGCCGGCAAAGCCGTCCATGCCGTCCATAAAATTATACAGGTTCAGCATCCACAGGATAAAACCAAGACTCAGTACGAACAGCACCCAGCCAGGCGGCGTCAGCACGATGCCGCCAAGATCGATCCTGGCCAGCCCGAAACCGAAATAGACCACGGCCAATGCCGCAAGCAGGTGAAACACAAACCGGGTCCTGGCACGCAGGTTCTTCCAGTCGTCCAGCACACCGAGCACTACGAGCAGCGACACCGGCAGCATAAGCCATGGCAAGGGGTTGTGATCAAGCAGCCAGAGTAAAAGCCAGGCCGTCAAAATCGCGGTCAACATCGCGATCCCGCCGGCGCGTGGAGTCGGCACGTGGTGCAAGGAGCGCTCATTCGGTGCATCGGCAATATACAGCACCGAATGCGGGTCGATACAACGCCTGGCGATGACCAGTACGATCACGACGACGGCAGCAGGGATCAGCACAGCTTCCAACATCTGCACCTGCCTCAGCGCTGCGCCAGGTAGGTCACGGGATGCATCACCCGGAAACGCCAACGCCCGGCATGGTTCAGCAAATGCAGCAGGCAGCCGATGTTCATCGTCAGCACCAGCGTTATCCTTTCCTGCTCTATGCGGCGGTAAAGTTTCTGTCTCAGGCGCCGGGCATCCTTGGCGTGACGGAACATATAAGTGCCTGCCGCGCCACAGCAATTGGTTTCTTCCGACAGATCGACAAAATCCGTCATCCCTGCCGCCTTCAACAACGCAAAGACACCCTGCGCCGCATCCAGCTTGTTACGTAGTGTGCAGGGAAGATACAAACCGATTTTCTCACCGCTTGCAGCCGGTGCCGACAGGTTGCCACCATCCGACGCGGAAGCAAGAAAACTATTGATGTCGTGCACCGCCAGGTCCGGGTCCTGCTGCAATACCGCCGCGCAACCGCTGGAAGTCACGATCAATGGAATCCTGTGGGAAAACGCCTGCCGGTTACGCTGTTGGTGTACTCCAGCCGTACCGGTATCGCCACAATGGGTTGCGACCGCACCGCAACACGATTGCCGGGACGGGACTTCGACATCATAGCCACACTCATTGAGCAGCCTGACTGCGGAATGCAGCGTCTGTTGATCGAACAGCTCTGCGACGCAGCCGGTAAACAAATAGACCCGCCCCCGCGCCGGAGCCGGCGCCGGATAATAGGGTTTCAAACCATAGTCACGGGCAACGGCCGGCAGACGGCTGACAGGCAACCAGCCGGTCAAGCGCCTTAAACCAGTCTTACGATACAACCACAACAGCCAGGCCAGGATAGCCAGGCGCTTTTTTTTCGCTGTCAACCAGTTGAAGAAACGGTCCGTCCTGGACGATTTCGACGCTTCGAAAACCAGCGCCCGGGCCTGGTCGATCATTTCGGTATAGTGCACATGAGCAGGACAGACTTTTTCACAGCTGCCACAGACCAGGCAGCTGTCAAGATGCACGACATTGTTTTTGCGCAACGCGATCCGGCCACTTGCAAGACCACTGGCGATCGCGATACGGCCACGCGGTGACTCGGCTTCTGTCTGATGCAAACGGTAAGTCGGACAATGATCGAGACACAGGCCACAGGCAACACAAGCATCGGCATTGTCGATGAGCAGCTTGGCCTGGCGGCCGGTCGGTATAGGGTCTGACATAGGTATTCAATAAAACTTTTTAGAACACCCAGTATAAAAGAAAGCTTTGCTGGATACCAGATATATGCGATTTATAGGCGATGCAGCCTTGCGCTGCAGGAACAGAGCGTAGAGACCCTCGACAACCCTTCCCTGGATTGCAGGAGATCCCGGATAGACCGGGACTTTGCGGTTTACTTGCCGCCGCCGGGGGCCTTGCCGAGCTTGATGTTGTTCATGTTCTTTTCTACGGTCTTGAGGCCTATGCCCTGTACCTTGGCCAGGTCTTTCTTGGCTTTGAACGGGCCGTTGGCGGTACGGTACTTGACGATCTCCTTGGCCTTTCTAAGACCTATCCCTTCCAGGTTCTTGGCGATCTCCTCGGCGCTCGCGGTATTGATATCCACCGGCCCGGCCAGCACTACGGCTGGAGACAGGACCAACATCATCGAAAACAACAGCGACTTCATCAGTTTTTTCATAGCATAGTTCCTTTATTGAATGAATGGGTTAAACACACTAAACATCAGCATTCCGGCAGCCGGACCGGGTTGTCCTTGACCG
>JALUUZ010000200.1 GCA_027021095.1 Gammaproteobacteria bacterium | reverse complement strand
ATGGATCAGCCAGAACCCGACCTATGCCGGGCTGGTGATCTTTCTGGTCGCGATGCTCGAATCACTGGTGATCATCGGCATCGCCGTGCCCGGCGCGTCGTTTATGATCGCGGTCGGCGTGCTGGTCAGTTTCGGCAAGATCCCGCTGCTCAGCGCAATTCTCTGGGCGATCGCGGGCGCCATTGCCGGCGACGCGATCAGCTACTGGATCGGTCATCACTACAAAGACCGGTTGCGCTCCATGTGGCCGTTTTCACGCTTTCAGAAACTGCTGCTGAAAGGCGAAGAGTTCTTTGCCCGGCACGGTGGCAAGAGTATCGTGTTCGGCCGTTTCGTCGGCCCGGTCCGGGCCATCATCCCGACTATCGCCGGCATGCTTGGCATGAAACCACGCATGTTCTATTTCGTCAATATTCTGTCTGCCATCGCCTGGGCACCGATCTATATACTTCCGGGACTGGTCGTCGGCGCAGCCTCTGAAATCTCACTGCGGCTGGCGCTGATGCTGCTGCTGATCCTGCTACTGTTCTTTGTCACACGCTGGGCCGCCAGCAAAGTATTCACTTTCTTTCAAAACCATACCACGCAGATCACGCTGAAAATACTGGACTGGAGCAGCCGCCACCCGTTTTTCGGACGCTATACCCGTGCACTGCTGACGCCGGATACACCGGCCTACCGTTCACTCCTCGTCACTGCCAGTGTGTTTCTGCTGTCACTTACACTGTTCTTCGTAGTCGCCTCGTTCGGCATCATGCAAACCGACCAGTCCGGCATCAACCTGGCACTGTACAATGCGCTGCAAAGCCTGCGTTCACCTGCCGGCGACACCCTGGTCGTCTGGCTGACCATGCTTGCCAGCGAATGGGTCTACCTGCCTGCACTGCTCGCGGCGCTCGGCTGGCTGCTGTACAAGCGCCACATGACCGCGGTCACACACCTGCTGTTCGTCGTACTGCTTGGCGGGGCATCGATCCAGGTACTGAAATATCTCGTTGCCGCACCACGCCCGGACACGCTGCTGCACAACCTCGACAGCAGCTATTCCTTTCCAAGCGGTCATGTCACCATCAGCCTGGTGGCCTACGGCTTCATTGCGGTGCTGATCGCCAACGGACTCAACCCGCGCGCCCGACGCTATCCCTACCTGCTGGTGACGATCCTGGTCATCGCGATCGCATTCTCCCGGCTGTACCTTGGCGCACACTGGCTGAGTGATGTCATCGGTGCCCTGGCCCTGGGACTGATACTGTTGTCTTTGACCGGCATTTCGTTCCAGCGCCACAACAAGCAACGGCTGGACGCGGCGCCGCTGACCGCATTGCTGCTTTCTGTGTTCACACTCAGTGTCCTGCTCAACAGCTACCTGAACCTCGACCGTACGCTTACCGCCTATGCGCCCAAATACCGGACCACCACACTGCCACTGGCCAGCTGGTGGCAACAGCGCTGGGCCACACTGCCCGCATTCCGTTATGACATCCGCCATCTCAAAAACCAGCCTTTGACCATACAGTTTGCCGGCGACATAGAAACACTGCGCTCCTATCTGCAGCGGCACGGCTGGAAGAAACCTGCAAGCCTTGGCGTGACCGGGATGCTGCAGTGGTTTCATACCAGCCCGACACTCGACATGCTGCCGGTCAGTCCGCAGGTGCACCGCGGGCGGCATGAATCACTGCTGCTGACCAGGCATTACGACTGGAAACGCTGGTGGCGGCGTTTGACAGCACTGCCACGAATCGGCGACCCGTCCCAGCGCCAGGCACAGGCCTTCTCGCTGCTCGCTGACCTGTTCACTCACCAGCAATGGGTGATCCGGCTGTGGCCGGCAGACGCCATGCTGACCCCGGGGAACACGCCGCTCTACATCGGCAATGTGTCGGTGCAGTTCATGCGCCGGCCTTTCGGTATCGTGTCTTTTCCGGTCACAGGCACCGACTTCGACCGGCCTTTGCAGCGTCTGCGACAGGATATCTCCACACTGCGCTACACACCCCGCCGGCGCACCCGTATCGCACCTAAGGCAAACCTGCACTGGAACCAGACCCTGCTGCTGATCCGGTTTCCATAGAAGGTCTCTGGCGATATCAAAATCCACAGCGCTCAGGTATAATCCGCTACAAGCTTCACCTCTGCAGGAATCTTCGACATGCCCATCGACAGTGACAACCGTAAGGCCGCGCCTGGAGCGCTGCAGGAAGCCTGGGTGTTCGCTTGCAAGCAACTGCATGCGGGAATGTTTGCGCTGATCCTGTTGACCCTGATCCTCGGCACACACCTCTGGTACCCTTTCGAGAATTTTCCCCGCTACGATTTTCTGTTCGTAGTCGCCGTCGGCATACAGATACTGCTGCTGGTATTCAAACTGGAAACACCGAAAGAGGCACTGGTCATCTTTGCGTTTCACCTGGTCGGCACCGTAATGGAGCTGTTCAAGACTTCAGCGACGATCCGTTCCTGGGAATACCCGGAGCAGAGCCTGTTTATCATCGGCAATGTGCCGCTGTTCACCGGGTTTATGTACAGTGCCGTCGGCAGCTATATCGCGCGCTCGTGGCGTGGTTTCGACTTCCGTTTCAGTGCCTACCCGCCCTTGTGGCTGACCGGAATACTGGCACTGCTGATCTATATCAACTTCTTCCTGCACCACTATATCGACTACGACTTCAGGTGGTTGCTGCTGGGGGCCTTCATCCTGCTGTTTTTCCGCACCCGCCTGTACTATACGATTGCG
>JALUUZ010000199.1 GCA_027021095.1 Gammaproteobacteria bacterium | reverse complement strand
CCTCCTACCTGGGCAACCTGAAGTTCGACCTGCGGCATCATAAATACGTCAAGGTGACGATCAACGACAAGATACTGCGGGACCTGGACTGGATAAAACATAAATACCCAGGGGTAAGCATCCTGACACTCGACCGGCAGGTTCCCAAGCCGAGAAAAACCAACCACACGACGATTGCCGTACGCTCGGCACAGCGCCACTAACGCATATTACCCCTCATCGTCGCCGAATGTAAAACAACACAGGTGCCGTGGCAGAGTCGGCGGCGCCGTAGGTCTCTGTTTCAAACGAGTCGTTGGCAAGTGTCTTTACCCAGGCCATGACCGCCTGCAGCTCTTTTTTTCCGCCACGATGGCCAGGATAGGCGAGCACCGAAAGAATGCCACCCGGTGACAGCAGGCACAGGCTTGCCTGCAGCGCTTTGACCGTGCTGTCCGGGGTCGTGATCACCTGCTTGTCGGTGCCCGGCAAGTATCCGAGATTGAACATGATTGCGTTGATCTTTCCTTGCTGCGAGCCAGGGATGCGTTCAGCCAGCCTGGCGTGATCACCGAGCCACAGGCAGACTTGGCCGTCGACGCCTTGCGCCGCAAGGCGTTGCCGGCATTGGTCCAGTGCCGTCTGCTGGATGTCGCAGCCATAGACTTTGCCATGACGGCCCACCGTCTTGGCAAGAAACAGTGTATCGTGACCATTGCCGACCGTGGCATCGATCGCTGTGCCGCCAGCCTGCAGATGCTGTGCCACCAACTGCTGGGCGAGTCGAGTCAGGCGCATTTCCCCGCTGCAATCAATCATGCAGTGCAACTCGCGCGATACTGCCGGCTTCCGGTAAAGCATCACCGGAAAGCAGGTGGCGGGCAAACGCGGCGGCGAACCAGGGAATCAGCAGTGCCCCCTTGGAGCCGAAACCGTTGAAGATCCCGAGGCCTGGCAGCCGCGGATGCATACCAAGATAGGGTTGCCGATCATGGGTGCAGGGACGGACTCCGGTTTGCTGCGCCAGGATGCGAACGTCTGTGTTGTGCAGTGTTCGTGGGTTGAGAACCTTAGCCAGGCCGGACAGCAGTTCCTGCCTGGCGCCGGCGCGGTTGTCCCGGTCCAGCTCCCAGTCATAGGTGGCACCGAGCTTGTAGCCGAAACCGCTCTTGGTTTTTCCAGTCGGCAGCAGCCATTTTCCCGCGTTCAACAGCCGTTCTCCCAGGCAGGCAGCCGTTTCGAGGCTGAGGATACTGCCTTCCGCAGGCTTGAATGGCAGCCATGAAAACCACGGGTTGCCTGTCGCCCTATGGCCTTCACAAAAAATCAGTCGACGTGTCGTCAACTGCAGGTTGGCACACTGCAGGCGGATCAGCTCGCTGTCCAGACTGATATGATGGTATTCGAGTTGGTGTTGCAGGTACTGACCCTGGCGGATGAAAAACCGCCGCAGCTTGTCGAGCAGAAGACCGATATCCAATACCGCCGCCTGCCGCAGCGTAAGGCTGCCACAGGGATCGTTCAGATAATCCGCTTTGCTGCCACTGGCATAATAGCGGCCCAGATAGGGAGCGTACTGGGGATCTGCCATGCGTTTTTCCAGCAAGGCGATTTCGTCTGCAGACTGGAAAAGCCGTAACAATTGAATTCTGCTCAAGAAAGTACAGTGAAAGCGCCGCTCCAGTGTACGGTAGCATTCGAATGCCACCGGCAACAGCAGATCAAGCTGTTTGGTTTTGACCAGCCTCCTGCCGGTAACCGGATTGATCAGTCCGGCGGCGACACGTGACGCGGAATACCTGGACGCCGAGTCGATGATCAGCAGTCGCCGGTTCGTTCGGGCCAACTGCCACCCCAGCAGACTGCCGGCGAGGCCTTGGCCCACAAGGACAATATCATAGGCGTTCCGGTGATGCATGATGGTACTAAAGTGAAGGCCCTGCCACAGGGCAAAAGACTGCCACAACCTGTTTAGAAAAACATAAACTGCTAATGTGTTTGTGTAAAGAATAAGCTGCCTGGCTCATCAAGTTTGCCGCAAGTCACATTTCAATACTTTTTTTCCTTCAATTTCCTATGGTATAGTAACTTGTCGTATTTTCATACTGGAGAATACAGTGATGGACAGAAGTGTACTGATGAACCTGTTTTCTACAGGAAACTGGGAAAATCACTTTGAGAACTGCCTGGATGAAGGCCTGGACATCAATCAAAAATCTGCCGATGATGGCTGGTCACTGGTGCATTTTGCCACTGATGCGGAGAATTATACGGCGGTAAACTGGCTGCTTGCCAAGGGAGCGGACATCGATGCGCAGGACGAGCGTGGTTGGACACCGTTGCACTACGCAGTGGAGTCGGACATCGAGGCATCGATCCAGGTAAACAAACCAGTGGATTTTCGTGGCACCAATTACCTGCTTTCCATCGGTGCGGACCCTGAAATCAAGACATTCGATGGCCTGACCGCACGCGACATCGTTGCAAAATATGGTGAAGCGGCGCTGAAACGTTACGATCAATTACTGGCAGTAATGACATAACATCAAAAAGTATCCAGCGTTTTATCCTGGCCCGCATTCCTCACCATTGTGTCTTGGTGTTGGTGCGTACAACGCACGAGGCTGTGTGAAAACTCCGACATTTTCGATGATACCGAAAAATTTTTCCACTCGAATGCTACTTATGGCTTATTGGTGTTACGTACTTGGGATGCAATGCCCATCTAAGGCGAATAATTGCAAGGTCTCCCCACCTTGAAAAACAAGTTT
>JALUUZ010000198.1 GCA_027021095.1 Gammaproteobacteria bacterium | reverse complement strand
GTGTTGCGCAGGCGCTTGACCGCCAGCCCGATCGCATCACCGATCGCCGTGCTGTCCCCGGCCATGCCGACAAACGTCTCATTCAACAGCGTGATCACCGTTTTGGTGTCGAAAGTCAACGGGACGTGCAGGTACGCCTTGGTGCCAAAAACGATCAGCCCGACCCGGTCACTTTTACGCCGTGTCACAAAACGCGCCACGACCCACTTCGCCGCGGTCAGCCGGTCTACGCGTTGAAAATTAAGCCTGAAATCCCTGTGCCGCATGCTGCCCGATAGATCCACGGCCAGCATCAGGTCCCGGCCGCTGACCGGGACCTCGGCGATATCACCCAGCCACTGCGGCCGCGCCGCGGCGGCAATCAGCAACAGCCAGATCACGGCAGCAAATAAAATCATGCCGCCACTGCCCCGACCCTGGCTGCCCGGTTCCCCACCAACCCGGAAATCATCCAATGCCGGCACCCGCAACGCCGCCTGCTGTGTCTGCGATGCTTTCGGCACCAGCAGCCACACCAACAACGGTAAAGGTGTCAACGCAAAAACCCAGGGCCAGATAAATACGAGCATGCTCTGCCAACTAGATGATTTCAATTCGTTTACAACACAGCCGATAGAGTGCCTTGATATCGACCGCCGCCAGTGTCTCCGCCGGCTGGTACGGCGCAATGGCAAGCACCTTGCCCGGTCCGCTGGTAAACGGCTGTCCGGGCATCCGCTGATCGAGCAGCGCCAGCCATTGCTCCCCGGTCAGCCCGGCGGTTTTTTTTCGACCATACCGCGTCAGGCACAGGCGCCGCATCAACTTTGAAACCTCGCGCACAAAAAGACCAGGGTCGTTCGTCTTGCGGTACAGGGCATAGAGACGGTCGAGTTCCCTGCCAGCCTCCCCCACCAGGCGCCTGCGCCAGCGCGACCGGTGCCAGCGCACGATTCCGAACACCAGCAGCGCACCAAGTACCAGCGCCAACAGCCACCAGCCTGGTGCCGGCGGCCACCACGAAACCCCGCCGGGTTCATGAATGTCACGTAACAGGTCACCTAAGTTTGGCATAATAAAGAGCTACGCCGCAAACCAGCCTGCAATACCGCCAGCGGGTCGTCGCTACTGGTACAACTCAACAGAAAAATGCCCGGCACGTTACCAAGCGCTTCCAGGCGCCTGAAATGCGCCTCGAACCTGGCCTCGTACCGGCGGCTTGCGCCACCACCGAAATTATCGAACGTAACGGTCTGCTGCCCATCGGTCACGTGATACACTCCGGGCAGGGGCAGGCGCCTTTCAAACTGGTCGAAACAAAAAATCAACACGATTTCATTGCGCCGGGCCAGTTCATGTAAATGGGACTCGCCAACCCGGTCGAGTCCACGGAAATCACTGAGGATAAAAATCAAACTGCCGGGGCGCGCGACCCGGCGCAACCGGGTCAGTGCCTGGTTCAGTGTTTCCTGGTGCGGCTGCAACGACCGCTGCAGCGTCCTGTCCCAGGCCGGATTGGCCGCCAGGCGCCGCAGGTACTGCAACACCGCGCTCTTGCCGCCACGCGGCTTGATTTCATCATGAACCTGGTCCGAAAAAAGAAAACCGCCTGTCCGGTCGCGGTGCAGCAACGCACGCCAGACCAGGATCGCTGCCAGCCTCGCGCACATGACCGCCTTGAACACGCCGCGGGTCGCAAAAAACATATTGCTGCGCAGGTCTACGCAAACCTGGACCGGCCTCTCGCGTTCTTCGCGATACAGCTTGGTGTGCGGCTTGTTGGTCCTTGCCGTGACCTTCCAGTCGAGCGTACGGATATCGTCGCCGGCAATGTAGGGCCTGGTCTCATCGAATTCCATGCCGCGGCCACGGAAACTCGAACTGTAGACCCCGGTCGTTACAGCGCGAATCCGGCGTTTTTTGCTGACCAGGCTCTGTGCCGCACGGCGCAGATCGATCAACTCCTGCAACGACACCCTGACCGGTGAGCTGTCCTCGCTGCCCACGGCATTCATGGTACTGCAACCCGCTGCAACAGCACCGTCACCAGGCTGTCCGGCGTCACACCCTCGGCTTCCGCCTCGTAGGAAAGCAAGACCCGGTGGCGCAGGATATCGTGCGCGACATCCTGGATATCTTCAGGCATCACGAAGTCCCGTCCCAACAGCCAGGCACGTGCCCGGGCACAGCGGTCCAATGCAATCGTCGCCCGCGGGCTGGCACCAAACTGTACCCAGCTGGACATATCCTCGCCGTAGTTCTCCGGCTGCCGGGTCGCCAGCACGATCTGAATCACGTACTGTTCCAGCTCTTCACTCATATAGAGATCGAGCACCTCCTGCCGGGCCGCAAACAACTCCTGCTGGCTCAGCGGTTGCAGTTCTTCTCCCTGCCGGATCTCGCTCCTGGCCTCGTTGCGGACCAGGTGCAATATCTCCTTCTCCGCCTCGGCACTGGGATAGCCGACCCGCACATGCATCAAAAACCGGTCCAGTTGCGCCTCCGGCAGGTTGTAGGTACCCTCCTGTTCGATGGGGTTCTGGGTCGCCATGACCATAAACAACTCCGGCAACGCATAGGTTTCTCTGCCGACCGTGATCTGCCGCTCTGCCATGGCCTCGAGCAGCGCCGACTGCACCTTTGCCGGTGCCCGGTTGACTTCATCAGCGAGAATCAGGTTGTGAAACAGCGGACCGCGCTGAAACTCGAAGGTGCCTTGCTGTGGACGGTAGATATCGGTGCCGGTCAAATCCGCCGGCAGCAGGTCGGGGGTAAACTGGATGCGATGAAAATCCGCGGCAACTCCCATGCTCAGCGCCTTGATCGAACGCGTCTTTGCCAGGCCGGGGGCACCCTCGACCAACAAATGCCCGTCTGCCAACAGTGCGATCAGCAACCGGTTGATCAACTGCTCCTGGCCGATGATCTCTCTGCTCAGCCCGCTATACAATGCTTGAAGTTTCTGTTGAATGGACATTAACCTTCCTTCAAAATCACCACCACGCCTACTTTATCCGATTGGCAGGAAGAAAGGAAATCCCGCCGCTCACGAGGTATCGACAGCCGATACAGTCACCGGCAGCACTGGTGCAATGATGATCCGCAGGCAGGCATGTGCCTGCCGCAGGCGGTCCTGCACCTCCCGGTTCGTGGCCGCGCGGGCAAAGATAAAACCAAGGTAACTCTGGCCTTCAGGCAAGGGCTCGATCTCGTAGCCTTCGGCAATACTGATTTCGATATGTTCGATTCCCGGAATCTTCGCGGCCTTGGCGATACCTTCGACCCTTTTCAACAAGCCCGCGCCGGGTGTTGGGATCATCAATACACCAAAGGCGCCGGGCTGCCGCGCCGGCTTGCGGTAAACGCCCATTGCATTGCGCAGCACTATCGACTCCAGCCTCTGGCCCAACGCCATCTCCAGCAGCCGCGCACACTGCCCGCCGATCGTACGGCTGGCAATCTCGATGATCCACACCTGCCCGCCGGCGAGGCGGAATTCTGCATGTACAGGCCCTTGCGTCAAGCCGTAGGCAGCACAGGCTGCCGACAGGCTGTCGACGACCTGTTGCTCAACTTCTTTAGAAAGTAACGCTGGAAAAATATAATAGGTTTCTTCGAAAAACGGGCCATTCAACGGTTCTGGTTTCTCGAATACTGCAAGCAGATCCAGCCTGCCGTCTGACAGGATCGCTTCGACTGCATACTCCGGGCCGCTGATAAAGCGCTCCAGCAGCAGGTGTGTGGTCTCGTATTCGTCACTGACCCCGGAACGCTTCAAGATCGGCCTGATCCGGGCTACTGCCGCCTGCAACGCCACCGGGTTATCGACACGAATCACACCACGGCTGCCGGAAAGCATCAACGGTTTGACGACGCCCGGGAAACGAAACTGCTGTAGCTGCGGGATCAACGGCTGCTCGATATCGAGCACGAGAAACTCCGGCACCGGCAGCCCGGCATGCCGCATGACCTGGCGGGCAATGTCTTTACGCCGCGTTGCCTGTGCACTGGCGGGTGTATTGCCCGGCAGCCCGTAGTGATCGGCCAGGCAGGCTGCCAGTTCGACAGTACTGTCATCGGTACCGAGTACCGCCAGCACCCGGCGGTGCTTCAGGGCGGTGGTGATTTTTGTCAACGCCTGCGGCACAGGCGCTGTCAGGTCGACATGAATCCCGCTGGCGACTGCGGACACCAGCGAATGCCTGCCTTCGGAGACGACGACGAGTTCGATACCTTCCTGGGCGGCTGCCTGGAGATAAGGCGCGATACGATAGCTTTGCGGCGGTGACACCAACAGCGCGCAAGGCTGACGTTCAACTGCACCCATCAATCAAAGTGAAGCCTACGCACAACCTCCGCCACCAGGGCCGGTTCGCGCACCACAGGCACCACAGGTGCCACTGCCGCCGGTGGCCGCAAACACATTGTTGAACACAAAGCTGCCACCCATCTGTTTTTCGACATAATCGATTTCGACGCCGCGCAGAAATGCCAACGCGACACTGTCGACAAACAGGTCGAACCCGTTACCTTTATAGACCACATCGAAATCTGTGCCGGCCTCGGTAAACGTCATGCCGTACTGCATGCCACCACAGCCACCGCCGGAAACATAAACACGGATACCCGCCAGGTCTTCTTCCGCCTCATTGAGCAGTTCGGCCAGCTTTTTCTCCGCGGCCTCGGTAATCGTAACATCCTCTTTGGACAGTGTATTGACAAACATCGCTTCAGCTGGTACTGACATAGAATTCTCCATTGATCTGCTGGATTGTTTAGTGAACACGCACATTGCGGGTAGACTCACGGATGATTTTACCCCATTACAATCGTCACGTAACCTCCATCTTGGTCTATTTCCGTGCAAAGCCTGGGAGTATTATCCCATAAGCCGGCAACAGCCCGGGCTACCGGGTTTTGCTGCAGCCGCGTAAAAATAATGTTAGGATAAAAGCCCTCTTTTTCATGGTGTTAGTATGAAAAAACTGTTTTTTGCAAGCGAAAAGCTATGCCTATCGCTGTGGGTCGGCGCAGCCTGGATGACCGGCGCGGTCGTCGCCCCGGTCACATTCCAGGTACTGGCGAACCAACGGGCGCTGGCGGGCACACTGGCAGGTAAGCTGTTCAGCGTCATTTCCTATGCCGGCCTGGTTGTCACGGCAATCATGGCAATCTCTATCCTGCTGCGACTGCACAGCGCGATTTTCCGTTCGCTGCGCTTCTACCTGATCGTGACGATGGGAACACTGCTGGCAATCAACCAGTTTGTACTGCATCCGATGATCGCAGCGGCCAGGCAGCAGTCAGCCACCGCACAAACCCTGGCACAGCAGTCTTTCGCCACCCTGCACCAGCTTGCCTCGATCGGTTATGTCAGTGCCTGTATCATCGGTTTTGCGCTGATGATCGACAGGCTGCGCTGCAACACGGCCTAGCCCCGGATTGTTCGCAGCACTTCAGCCTGGTCTTCCAATCAATGCAGGTTCTGTTTGGCGTCGATCCTGCTGAACAACAGGTCCAGCTTTTCACCAAGCTCGTCAAAAATTTCCAACATGACTGACCCAAGCGTCTCGTCCTCCCAGGACTGCGCCTTTTTCAGCTTCAGCAGGTGCAGCCGTGCCCGCGCCTTTTCACTCTGCAGGTGCAGACTGGCTACGTCCTGCTTGTATTTTTCCTTCAATTTTGTATCCACCGAATCCATCAGGTCGTCGAGCTTTCTGATCCTGCCATCATATTCACCCAGCTTGTGTTCAAGCTGGTCGATACGCTCATTGATATTCATACTTTTGACTCCTGCTGTTATGTCTGTCCACTGCCGGCACACCAACAGCGACTGTTCACTGCCCATCTGCCTCGCTACCAGTCAGTATTTTTCCGTTCGTGTAGACACAATCGAGCATCCCTGTGGCCGTTTTTACCAGCCTGGCAGATTGCAGCTTATACTGCTTTAAGTATAGACAAGTTGCTTCTGTTTCAAGATGACTGGGCTAGCCCGCAGCTGACCTCCATCACATAACCAGGATCGATGCACTGCGGTCTCGGCGCAACCCCGGATGGTTCCTGCCGCATTCGCGGGACATCGCGAAAAACCACGTTTCAGGGTGAAACTTTTGCCGGCCGCTACCGATACAAAGACAAGGGCACGGCAAAACCGGCGCCTGTTCAAGGATCGAGTAAAGACCGGAGAAAACCAACCGAAATGTCGAGACCGCTACGTATCAGTTACCCGAACGCCTGGTACCACGTAATGGACCGCAGTATCGGCCAGCGTGCGCTGTTTACCGACTCCACTTGCTACAACCTGTTTCTTGGCCTGTGTGCGGCTATTTCCCATACTTATGATGTAGAAATTCATGCCTACTGCCTGCTGAAGACCGAGTTTCACCTGCTGCTGCGTACACCGCGTGCCAACCTCAGTGCCGCAATGCGCCAGTTGCTCAGCCAGTACACGACAAAGTACAACCAGCTGTCGGAACACGAAGGCCCATTGTTCAAAAGCCGCTACAAGGCGATCCTGGTGGAAGATGACTTGCACATCCTGCAGGTCAGCCGTCATATCCACCGTCTGCCCGGCAGCAGGCACCTCGTCCCGGTCAACTCACTGTACAAGTGGTCGAGCTATCCGGCTTACATAGGCCAGCGTAAACCACCCTCCTGGCTGCACCGGAGTGCGGTCAGGAGTTTTCTCGCCAACCACAACGGCAGCGCACTGTACCGCATCTATGTCGAGACAGAAAAAGATCCGGAGACTGAAAAATTCTACAACCGTCAACGCCTCGCGCCTGTGCTTGGCAGTCGACAGTTCGTCACCCGCACGGCACGGCTCACCGACCCGGAAGACAAGGAACTCGCCGATGCCAGGATGCTGACGGCCAGGCCAAGCATCGAACAGATAGTCACCACGGTCGCAGACTACTTTGCGACTGACAAGGAACGGATTACCACGAGCGCCCGGGGACGCTACAGCAAAAATACACCCCGCGCGATCGCCATCAGCCTGTGCCGCCACGCCGGTGGTCACAGCCTGAAGCAGATCGCGCAGGCGTTCGGTGTTTCGCACTACTCGAGCGTAACAGCCTGTATTTCACGGCTGCAACGACGGCTGACACAGGATTGCACACTGAAAAACCAACTGGATGCGCTGACAAGGAAACTACACCGCTAGCCCGCATTTCTCACCACCGTTCGTCGCGAGACGGTGCAAGGGTGCGGCCTGGGTGGCTTTCGCGACCGAGGAGCGCGCAGGCATAGCCGACACTATGTCGAGCACTCCGACAGAGCAAAAACCAGCCAGGGCATGCCATGGCGCCGTCGCAGTAGAAGGGTGGTGAGAAATGCGGGCTAGTAGCGAGAAATACGGGGCAGCCGCCTGAACGATGCCAGCATTCAGCGGCGGTTCAGTTATTTTTCAGCCTCTATTCAGTGCCAACGGACTATAGTGCCACCATCGGCGCTCTGCTAAAACAGTACCACAAAGACAACATTGGAGAACGAACATGACAAAGCTGCAACTGAAATCCAGGCCACTTCAGGCGACCGCCGTCTCACTGCGCCTGCAACCCGCGTTCTTTGACATGGAAACGGGCAGAATCTACCTGTCACGTTATGCCGACGGCCGCCCGGCACCGGTACACATTCTCGACGGCCTGCCTCTAGAGGTCGCACAGCGTACCGATATCAATCTGGTGTCCGGTTTTGCACTGGAAGGAAAATTTCTGACCCGCGAACAGGCACTGCGGCACAAGCTGGCGGCGGCTGCCTGAAAAGCGCTAAGCGTCGATACGGATCAGGTTGTGCAAGCCGACGCTTTCAAACGCATTGTAGATCAGGCTGCGTACCTGGTGGGTGTGTTCCTGCCTGAACACCTGCTCCAACAACGCCTGCGCCTGTTTGAACGTAAAACTGCGAATCGCCCACTTGACCTTGGGTATGTTACTGCATGACATGCTCAGGCTGCTGACCCCCATCGCCATCAACAGGACCGCGGTCATCGGGTCACCGGCCATTTCACCACAAACACAGACAGGCTTGGCCTGGCGCTTCCCTGCATCGATAATCGACTTGACCGCAGACAGCACCGCGGGATTCAGGTTGTCGTACAACCTCGCCACCCGTGCGTTGTTACGGTCCACTGCCAGCAGGTATTGAGTCAGGTCATTGGTGCCGATCGACAGAAAATCCACCCGCTTGGCGAAGCTCTCGGCCTGGATCATTGCCGAAGGTACTTCGATCATCGCCCCGACTTTCGGCGTCACGATATCAAAACCCTCCTGCCGCACCTCGTACAATGCATGCTCATACAGTGCCTGCACCTCGTCGAGTTCATCGAGGTTCGAAAACATCGGGAACATGATCTGCAGGTTTTCCAGTCCCTCCGAGGCTTTCAACATCGCCTTGACCTGGGTCACGAACAGGTCGGGATGATCCAGTGCCACGCGTATCCCGCGCCAGCCGAGTGCCGGATTGTCCTCGGCAACCGGAAAATACGGCAGTGGCTTGTCGCTGCCGACATCCAGTGTCCTGATCGTGACCGGCCTGGGCGCATAAGCCTTGAGGATATTCGCATACAATGTGCGCTGATCCTGCTCACTCGGAAACGACTCTCTGAGCATAAACAGAAACTCGGTACGGTACAGCCCGACACCATCGCCATCGTCGGCCTTCTGCGACGCCTCGTCAGCCAGAATCCCGGAATTGATCAGCAGCGTCATCGGCACCCCGTCGCGGGTCTCGGTCGGCAACTGCCGCATGCCCCTGAGTTCTTTCTTTAGCTTGGATTCCTCCTTGATCATGCGCGAATATTCCATCTTGATCACCGGCGGCGGCTGTACGTAGATACGTCCCTGGTAACCGTCGGCGATCACCTCGCACTGATCCATCCAACCCAGTGAAATATTGCTGGCGCCCATGACCGCCGGGATGCCCATCGCCCGCGCGAGAATCGCGACATGCGAAGAATTGCTGCCCTTGGCTGAAATCACGCCGGCAATGCGCTTGGCCGGCACATCGGCCAACTGGGTCGCGCCGATCTCCTCGCCCACCAGGATGGTGCGCTTCGGATATTTGATCGGTGCCGAATCATCCGAGTGCAGCTTACGGAATATCCGCAAACCTATTTCACGGATATCATCCGCACGCTCTCGCATGTATTCATCATGCAGATCGGTGAACCGCATGATCTGCTCCTGGACCGTGTCGCGCAATGCCGCCTGTGCCCAGTTGCCGGCCCGGATCCGCCTGATCGTGCCATTGACCAGGGTATCGCTTCGGGCAAGGAGGATATAGGCGTCGAACAAGGCATGATCCTCGTCCGACAATACATCGACCAGGCGTTCACGCATCGCTTTCAGGTCCGCGCAGACGCTCTCTACCGCTTTTTTGAATATCTTGATCTCCGCCTCGACGTTTTTGACCTGCCGGTCAGGCACGGCGTCGAAATCGCTGGAAGAATAGATGACATAAGCAGTGCCGATTGCCACACCGGGTGCGCCGGGAACACAACTGAAACACTTTTCCTTGCCACGGTCAGGATCGTTGCTGATATCGGTTTCAGTACGCAGCCGCCAGTGTGCAATCGCCCCCGCGAGCTGTGAACTCAAGGCGATCATAAACGCCACGTTCTCTTCACGAAAACGCCGCTTTTCAACCCGCTGTGCGACCAGCACGCCCAACACCTTACGCTGGTAGATCACCGGCACACCGAGGAACGCGTTGTAGTCTTCCTCGCCGACACTCGGATAACGCAAATAACGCTGGTCCTTTTTCGCATTGGCGATATTCAGGGTTTCCGCCGTCGACACCACATAACCGACCAGGCCCTGATCGATGGGAATCCGGGCACTGTTTACCGCTTCGCGATTCAGCCCGTCGGTTTTTTTCAATACCAGTTGGTTATGCTCACTGTCCACGAGAAAAACAGAAGCTGCATCCACCGCCATCGACAATTTTATCTTGGTCACGACAATATCAAGCACCTGATCAAGATCACGCGCTGTGTTGACTTCCTGCACGATACGGCGAAGTACTTCCAGCATCACCATCAGCTCCCGGCATCATTAATCTATACGCCTGCCGTACGACCGGCAAACGTCTCGCTTACAGCCCTAACTGGTCTTTCCAATTGTGAACGCCCTGAACGGTCAGGGTCTGGACAAGAAACTCTGAACATTCCCGGGCAGGCCAGACGAACCCCGGATTTACCTGGCCTGCGCTGACGTTCACACCGGAATCATTCAGCGCTTCCCTGGAGTTTCCTTAAATGCGGTTCAAGCTCTTGCAACACTTTCTTGTAGACGTCGTATTTGAAGGCAACCACTTCAGAAAGCGGATACCAGTATTCCACCCATCGCCAGCTGTCGAACTCCGGCCTGTCACTCGACTTCAGGTTGACATAGTCGTCTGTGACCTGCAGCCGCAGCAGGAACCAGATCTGTTTCTGACCGATGCAGACCGGCGTCGAATCGTAGCGAATCAGCTTCTCCGGCAGCCGGTACTTCAGCCAGTCGCCGGTTCTAGCCAGCACCTCGACATGCTGCCTGCCGAGGCCGACTTCCTCTTTCAGCTCTCTGTAAAGCGCATCCTCCAATGACTCACTGCGCTGCACTCCGCCCTGTGGGAACTGCCAGGCGTTCTGGCCGATACGCCTGGCCCACAACAATCTGCCCTCCCGGTTACTTAATATTATGCCGACATTGCTGCGAAAGCCTTCGTTGTCTATCATAAATTCTGCAAAAATTCTTTTGTTATCAGTATCTTAAAGAAAAGATAACACTATAAACACAATTTTTCCATAAATCACTATATTTCATTGGGTCTAAAGCCACGAAGCAACTCCTTGTTTGTTAAAATAAAACATAAACTGCAAAATTGCACGCTTAAATTTCGCTTTCCCAACAACCGCCGGGCTATAAACCATGATAATCCTGGCAGAATTGGTCACAGGCGTACACGCCGCAAGGCACTGAGAAATACCGATGAATCTCGCAATCTTTGATCTCGACAACACACTGCTCGCTGGCGACAGTGATTACCTTTGGGCACGCTTTCTGATCGAGCGCGGTATCGTCGATGGCCAGGACTATGAAGCCAAAAACCAGTACTTCTACGACCAGTACAAAAAGGGGGTGCTGGATATCCAGGAGTTTCTCAGGTTTCAGCTGCGCCCGCTGAGCCTGTTCCCAATGGCACAACTCGATGCCTGGCACAAGGAATTCATGCAGGACTATATTGTACCGATCATGCTCCCGGCCGCCATGTCATTGATTGCAGAGCATAAAGCCCGTAAGCACACGCTGTTGATCATTACCGCCACCAACCGTTTCGTTACCGCACCGATCGCCGAGGCATTCGGTATCGAACACTTGCTTGCGACCGAAGTCGAGGTGCAGAACGGACGTTATACCGGGCGCTCTACAGGCATTCCCTGCTTCCAGGAAGGCAAGGTCTTACGGCTGCAACGCTGGCTGGAACAATGGCCCAACGCGCCGGAGCACAGCTGGTTCTATTCCGACTCTCACAATGATCTGCCACTGCTGGAGAAAGTGGACACACCGGTGGTAGTCGATGGTGATGACAGGCTACGCAAGCACGCACAGCAACATGACTGGAAAATCATCAGCCTGCGCGAACCCGGCCAACACAGCTTCAATTTGCACGACGAAACACGGTAACAACCCTCGCTACCCTGGCCTGGCAGCAGGCCAACCATCCAATCTGGACTATACTCGAAGTAACAGATCGAACGGCTGCAGCACGGGTAGCCAGCTGCGGCATGCGATCGCCATGGTTACCGATCAACTTCTATCTCAGCAAGGAATCCGACTATGCCCGATGTAATGCAATATATCACCAGCAAACAAGACATCAACAAGGACCCGGACGGCAACCTGCTGTCACTCGACGACTGGAGCCCGGACAGGGCCGCGGAGATCGCCAGCGAAAACGGAATCACGCTGTTGCCCGAACACCTGCGCATCGTCCAGGCGGTACGTGACTACTACCGTGACCATGGACAATGTAACCAGGCACGAAAAATATTGAAGATCATGGAAGCCAGCACGGACTCCAGCAACCCGCGCAAACACCTGTACGAACTCTTTCCCGGCGGGCCGGTACAACAGGCCTGCAAAATCGCCGGTGTGCCGGCCCCTGCCGATTGTATCGATCCATCGTTTGGGGTGGCGCAATAGGTTTTGGTGCGCACCCTTGGGGGCGTGATTTTTTTACCGTGAATCTTTTGGTGCGAATGGTGCGTACGACGTACCCTTTGGGGCGTGATCTTTCTTTACCGTAAATCCTTTGGTGAGAATGGTGCGTACGACGCACGAGGCTGTGTGAAAACTCCGACATTTTCGATGATACCGAAAAATTTTTCCACTCGAATGCTACTTATGGCTTATTGGTGTTACGTACTTGGGATGCAATGCCCAT